>JANQGB010000791.1 GCA_028277545.1 Phycisphaerae bacterium
GGGGAGCAATCTTGAGGAATTCGTGACCACGGGGCGACGGCTCTCCGCCCCCCCCCAACAGCCCTGTCCATACCATAAAGTCCATCCGACGTGAACTCGTCCGTCAATCAGGAATGTCGGACCCAATCGAGGCACGTTGCTGCGGCTACAGGGCTGGAATTGGCTTCGCAACCAGCGGGCTTCGCGGCCCCGGCGCAGGGTCTGAGCACGCTTCTCAGAAAAGAGCAGACGGTACAGAAGCTGAACTTCTCACGCGGCCCGCGTGTATCGATGGTGCAAGCCACCGACTTGAGGGATAGCGATCACTTTCCCTTCGGAAGGCTGCTCGACCTAGCGCGGTACGGGAGCGCTGCGCCCCAATACGACGCCGCCGGCAACGTCACCTTGGTCTACTACACCGATCGGGGAACATCCTACACGTATGAGTATGACCGCGTCAGCCGGCTGACCGCGGTCTACGACGATACTGGTAGCGCCCGGCAGGTGGACTTGGTGCGCGCTCTGCATTCGCGACGAGGGGCAAAGGCAAGACTGTCACAGCAGCATGCTCATCCGGACAATATGCCACGCGCCAAGACCGCAGACGATCCGGGTCGATAGCCTCATGCCAAGTAGTGGCGTGCAAGCACGCTGCTGTCGCCCATCACCGGGCCGGCTTCACCTGCAAATCCGCAAAAACTCACTCGGCCTGCGAACAAAACGCGTGAATAACAGGCAGACGCGCGACCCGACGGTTATCGCGTTGCGTGCGGAGCTTCAAATCGGAGTCTGCCTATGCCGCCCCGCGAAACGGGCACCACATTGTCCCCCTCTGACCGCCGCCGCCAGGCAGCGGACATCCTCGCCAAGGGCGTTTTCCGCTGGCGCCGTCAAGCGAAATCCTCTATCACCGGCGATGCTCCAGAATCTCCGCCAGTTCCCGAAACTTGCCTTGATCTTCCCCTGGAAACGAGCCTCACTGTGTCCAACGATACCCGCGGGTTCACGCCGCGGGGCGATGGAGACAAGGCATGAAGAACAACCTTCGCAGGGAACTGGCCGCCATTGAGCGAATGACGGTCGGAGAGCTCCAGCAGCGGCACGAGGAGGTGTTCGGCGAGCGGGCCCGCAGCCGCCACAAACAGTACCTGGTCCGCCGGATCGCCTGGCGACTGCAGGCCGACGCCGAGGGCGGTCTCAGCGAGCGGGCCAGGCGCCGGGCTGAGGAGCTGGCCAATATCGCTGACGTGCGGGTGACACCTCCACGCAGCGGAAGCGCAAACGGCCCGACCAGGCCGGCAGGCAAGACGGCGGCACCAACCCCGCTATCCGATCGGCGAATCCCGCCTGTCGGGGCCACGATAGTCCGGCCCTACAAGGGCCAGACGCTGACGGTGACCGTCCTGGCCAACGGCTTCGAGCACCAGGGGCAGCGCTACGCTTCGCTGAGCGCCGTGGCCAAGGCCGTTACCGGCTCGCACCTGAGTGGTTTCCGGTTCTTCGGCCTGGAGGGTAAGCCGTGAAGCGGCGGGCAGCTGGCTCCAAGGCTTCCTCAACGACGCCTCGAACGCGCTGCGCCGTCTATACGCGTAAGAGCAGCGAGGAGGGTCTGCAGCAGGATTTCAACTCGCTGGACGCCCAGCGCGAGGCGGCCGAGGCCTACATAGCCAGCCAGAAGGCCGAGGGCTGGATCTGCCTGGCCGAGCGGTACGACGATGGCGGGTTCACCGGCGGCAACATGGAGCGGCCGGCCCTGCAGCGTCTGCTGGCCGATATCGAGAGCGGGCAGATCGACTGCGTGGTGGTCTACAAGGTAGATCGGCTCAGCCGCTCGCTGCTCGACTTCGCCCGCATCATGGAGAATTTCGAGTGCCAGCAGGTCTCCTTCGTCTCGGTGACCCAGCACTTCAATACCACGCATTCGATGGGCCGGCTGACGCTCAACATCCTGCTGAGCTTCGCCCAGTTCGAGCGGGAGATCATCGGCGAGCGCATCCGTGACAAGATCGCGGCCTCCCGCCAGCGAGGCAAGTGGACCGGCGGCCGACCCATCCTGGGCTATGACGTGGATCGTTCCAGCGGCGGTCCGCGACTGGTGATCAATCCCAACGAGGCCTCGCAGGTCTGCCAGATCTTTGAGCTTTACCTGGAGCGGGGATCACTTCTAAAAGTCGTAACGGAGTTAGAGCATCGCGACTGGCGCACCAAGGTGTGGACCACGCGGGCCAAAGGAGAGCGCGGCGGTCTGCCCTACGACAAGTGTCGGTTGCACAGCCTGCTGACCAACGTCCTGTACGTTGGCAAGGTGCGGTACAAGAACGAGACCTACGCCGGCGAGCACCAGGCGATAGTAGCCGACGACCTGTTCGCCCGTGTCCAGCGCCAGCTGCAGCGTAACGGGCGCAACGGGACGGTTGGGCATCGTAATCGCCACGGGGCTCTGCTCCGGGGGCTGCTGCGCTGTCGGGCCTGTAACCGTGTCATGTCGCACACCTTCACCACGCGTGGTGGCCGACGCTACCGGTATTATCGATGCACCAACGCCACCAAGCGCGGGCGACAGTCCTGCCCGAGCGGATCTCTACCGGCTATCGAGATGGAAAACGCGGTGGTGGAGCAGATCCACGGCATCGCCCGCGACCCGGGCCTGCTCAGGGAGACGCTCGAGGCGGCGCGCCGGCAAACTGACCAGTCGATCGGGCGGCGTACTGCCGAACGCCGGGCGGTACAGCGGGGGCTTGCTCGCCTGCAGGCGGACATACGGCGAGTCGTGGCCGATGACGCGGCCGAAGCCGCAGCTCGTCTGCCCGATCTGCATGACCAGGTAGCCGCGGCCCAGCGCCGTCTGACGAAGATCGAGACCCAGCTTCTCGAGCTGAGGGCCGAGCGAGTCAGTGACGATGACGTGGCAGGAGCTTTCGCCGACTTCGACAACCTGTGGAGCACGCTGAGCCCCCGCGAGCAGGCCCGGGTGGTGCGGCTGTTAGTGCGAGCCGTGGAGTTCGACGCGGACCAGTGCACTATCGAGATCTCCTTCCACGCGGCGGGCATCAGGACGTTGGCTGACGGTGAGTCGAACGACGCGGAGGAGGCAGCATGATCGCGGTCAAGCGGCAGGTGCATTTCGGGCGGCGGTCTGACAGGTCCCGGGCTGTGGTGGTGACGGACAAGGCTCCCCCCACCGTCCCGCCAGGCCGCGTGCCGCGAGTAGCGAGATTGACCGCCCTGGCCATCCACCTGCAACGCCTGCTCGGTGAGGGGCATTCAGTAGATCAGTCGGAACTGGCTCGCCAGCTGCACGTCACTCAGCCGCGGATGACCCAGATCATGAACCTCACCCACCTGGCTCCGGACATTCAGGAGGAAGTCCTGTTCCTGCCACGAGTTACGGCCGGTCGCGAGCGGATTACCGAGCGAAGTTTGCGGCCCATCGCCCGCGAACTCGACTGGGGGCGGCAGAGGCAGATGTGGCGAGAATTGCGTAATACACTCAAATAAGCCAATTCGGAGTTTTTGGGCTTGACACGCGGACCACCAAACATTACCCTAACTCATGATCGGTCTACTGGCTTTTGACCGATGCCAGCCTGGAAGGCCGGCGGCAGGCCAAGGAATCGCCACCCAAGGATGGGGACCGCCGGTGTCTTAGCGGCCGTAGCGTTAAACGCGCTCGCGCCGCGACGAGGGGAGGGGTACCCGAGCAGAGCATCTCGGTGGACATGCGGCCGCGCCGCCGGCGCAGTCGCGTGCATCGGATCACTGCCTGGGCCCCGGGCACATCCAGTTCAGTTCGCACATGGAGGGGCCATTCCATGGGTGCAACAGCTTCCACAGCGGGCCCGCGCAGCCCGCCCGCCCGCGATGTCAGCAAACACATGTTACGACGTAGCGAACAGCGTCTACTGGAGATGGTGCGACGAGTCGGCTACGGCTCGCTGGCCGGGATCCCGGTGCGGAACGGCCAGCTGCTCCTGGGGCAGAAGATCCGGACCCGCAGTCGGCACCGGCTTGGTCGGCAGGATGACAGCTCGGGTCGTCTGGCCAGGGCCGACGACTTCAAGCTCAAACGGCAGCACTGGGATCTGATCTGCCGGGTCCGTCGCATCATTGACGGTGTGGTCACTATCGAGATCCAGGACGGGTTGCCCATCAACCTCTTAGTCGATGAGGACCTGGCTGCCTGACGCTGTTGGCATCCGAAGCTAACGACAATCTGTAAACCGAAGACTCGCCAACTCACTGGCCGCGAAGCGGAGGTCGTTGGGTGTCGCCGAAGGTGGCGATTGCCCGTACCTCTGCATCGCGGCCAGGGCCCTTTCTGCGCCCTGCCATCGGCTGACACCCATTCGGCCTCGGCCTCCGACCCTGGAGACCAACCATGGCCGAAACCCAGCATACCAGCGTTCTTAACGAATATGCCCGAAAGGATATCGAGAACAAGGCTCGACGACTCATTCGTCGAGCCGGCTTCAGTCGCAGCGATCGAGAGGATCTAGAACAGGAACTCACTCTTCGCCTGCTCGAGCGTTCCGCCCTGTACGATCCCAGCCGGGCCTCCCTGAACACATTTGTCGTCTGCGTAATCAGATCCGGTGTCGCCAACATCCTCCGCCAAGAGGCTACCAAGAAGCGGGCGGCGGCTCGTTTCAACACTTCGCTGCACGCTGAACACGTACCGCCGCCAGTGGTAGAGCCGGAGCAGGAAAGGAACTTCGCCCGCTTGGAAGTACGCGAGGCGGTGGCCGGCCTTGCGCCCGAGCTGCAATCCGTGTGTCAGCGTTTGATGGCCGATCCTCCGTCGGTGGTAGCCCGGGAACTGAAGGTCACCAGCTACCAACTGCAAATCTCGATAGGGCACATCCGCCGGCACTTCGCCCGGTTGGGTCTGAAAAGTTTTTGAGATTCTCAGATATGTCGCGCGGCAACGGAGTAGATAACCAGTGGGAGCACGAACCCATCGTTGCAGCAACCTGATACTCGGGGAACCAGAAAGCCATGTCAGACACATCCGTCCAGACGATTGACCTGCGTGTCCTCATCCGCGAATTCAGGTTCTACCCCGCCTGATAGGCGCCAGAAAAGGCTAATACAGACCCCACCCAGCCGAATCAGGCCCCGCCAACGGACATCGCGGCCACCTTGGCACGTTGCCGCCTTAACCACTTGACCAGAATGCGCAGATTATAAGCGGTGCATACCCACCGCCATTCTGTTCTCACGTTCTCCAAGCCCCGTAACAGGAACTGCCGGACCCCC
>JANQGB010000907.1 GCA_028277545.1 Phycisphaerae bacterium
GGGACGCACGCTACCGGGTTGTGCCCCGGAGGGTCACAGGAGAATAGGCCGATAGGGTGCGTCCCGGACGGACCACCCAGGCTGGCGGATCCTCACCGCCGCCCTCACGCGACGATCGCGGCATTCTGCCTGATGTACCCACCGCTCGGGGCCTTGCGCCGCCTGTCGGGACGCACTCAGTGGTATGTCCGCCGCCGCCACCGCGCGGAATGAGCCTCCCGGCGCGTAACGGTCCTCCGAACCCGCCTCCCGCCACCCCCGCTGCCGGCTGGCGGCTGGGGTTTGATAAACGGCCGGCAGTCGTAGATAATCCCCCTGGCTGGCGAAGGTTGCCCTCCGTCAGCCTGGTCGGACATTTTGCGGGCGAGTCGTCGACGTTGAGATCGCAGCAGACCATATCCAGCTCGGTGGAGATCGAAGGGCGGGGGCTCTTTACCGGCACGCCCTGCATCGTCCGGGTGCATCCGGCCGATCCGGGCGAGGGCATCACCTTCCTGCGGGCCGATCAGAAGACGCCGGTCCGCATCCGGGCCCGCGTCGAGAACGTGACCAAGCGGGCCCGTCGAACCTCGCTGCGCAACGGCACGGTTTCCATCGAGACGGTGGAGCATTGCCTGGGTGCCTGCAGCGGCCTGGGGCTGGACAACCTGGTGATCGAACTGGCCGGCGACGAACTGCCCTCCGGCGACGGCAGTTCCATGCCCTTCGTCGAGCGGCTTACCGAGGCGGGCATCACCCAGCAGGAGGCCAGTAGGGACGTTTTCCGCATCACCGAGACCACCCGCGTGGTGGACGGCGATTCCGAGCTGATCGCCCTGCCGCCGCTCTCGGCGGATTCCGAGGAGTTCGAGGTTCATTACGATCTCGACTACGGCCCCTCCAGCCCCATCGGCAAGCAACATCACACCGTGGTGCTTACGCCCGACGTGTTCGTACGCGACATCGCCCCGGCGCGCACCTTCGTCCTCAAGCGCGAGGCTGACGAGTTGCTGGCCAGCGGGCTAGGTACGCACCTGACCTACGACGACATCCTGGTTTTCGGAGAAGACGGGCCCATCCAGAACACCTTGCGGTTCGAAAACGAGTGCGTCCGCCACAAAATCCTGGACCTGATCGGCGACCTGACTTTGCTGGGCAAGCCGATCGTCGGCCGGGTCTACGCCCGCAAGTCAGGCCACGCCCTGAATCACGAGTTGGTCCGCCGATTTGTGGAACAGATTCGCGAGCAGGAGCGGGTCGATCTGCTCCGGTCCACGCCCAAACTGGATACCAGGCAGGTGCAGCGCATCCTGCCGCATCGCTATCCCTTCCTGATGGTGGATCGCATCGTCCATATAGAGGGCACCACTCGGGCGATCGGCATCAAGAACGTGACCATCAACGAGGCGTTTTTTCAGGGACACTATCCGGGTCAGCCGATCATGCCCGGCGTACTGATTATCGAGGCCATGGCCCAGATGGGCGGCATCCTGCTGTCGCAGGAGCTTGAGCACAAGGGCAAGGTGGCCGTCCTGCTGAGCCTCGACAAGGTCAAGTTCCGTCGTCAGGTTTCGCCGGGCGACCAGTTGACGCTCATCGCCGAGGCCATTCGCGTGAAATCGAGCGGCGGGCACGTGAAGACCTCCGCCAAGGTGGGGCACGATCTGGTGGCCGAGGCGATTATCAAGTTCGTGATGGCCGATGCAGAGGGCACCTAGGGGGGAGGATAGCAGAGACCAGCCGTGAACCGAATCGACTTCGAACCCGAACCGGGAATTCACGAAACCGCGATCATCCATCGCCGGGCCGAGTTGGGTGAGGACGTGTCCGTCGGCCCCTACTCGGTGGTCGGTCCCTCAGTGCAGCTCGGCGACGGCTGCTGTGTGCACAACCAGGTGACCATCGAAGGCACCACCATCGTCGGGCCTAACTGCGAGTTCTTCCCGGGCGCGGTCATCGGTGCCCGACCTCAGGACCTGAAGTACCGTGGAGAGCCGACCCGGGTCGAGATCGGCACCGGCAACGTATTTAGAGAGATGGTCACAGTTCATCCCGGTACCGCCGGCGGCGGATCGGTCACCCGCATCGGCGACGGCAACCACTTCCTGGTTGGCGTTCACGTGGCTCACGACTGCCACGTCGGCAGTAATTGTGTTCTGGCCAACCACACCCAGCTTGCCGGCCACGTCAAGGTTGAAGACTACGTTACCTTCGGCGGTCAGTCCGGCGTTCACCACTTCGTCACCATCGGGCGGCACGCCATGGTGGGCGGTCTCACTCGCGTTCCGGCCGACGTTCCGCCGTTCATGATCTACGTTGCCGCCCGCACGCACGGCCGGGTGCGCTTTGTCAACGGGGTGGGCCTGAAGCGCCGCGGCTTCACTGACGAACAGATTGCCAACATCAAGAACGCCTGGTTGCGGCTTTACTCGCGGCGGGCTCGTCTGGGCGGCAGAGCTATCCGCCAGATCGCCGAAGAGATGCTGGCAGAGGACGGCCAGGACGCCAACGTGCGTTACCTGTGCGAGTTCATTCTCCGCTCGGCCGGTCACGGCCGCCACGGACGGTACCTCGAATCACTGAGGCCGGACAATCCCGGCGCCCCGCGCTCGCCCGCTGACGGCGCACCCCGAGACAAACAGGCCACATAAACATGCCAGGTCGGCGATACGACCGTAACGCGACCGACCACAACGGAAGGAATCGCTGCACATGACCGAGCAAATTCGCACCGCTGTCGTTGGCGTAGGCCACATGGGTCGCCACCACGCCAGAATCTATAACGAACTGCCGGAGTCCGAGTTGGTCGCCGTCGTCGACGCCGACGGCGACCGGGCGGCTGAATACGCCGGGCAGTATGATGTCCAGTCGTTGACTGACGTGAGCGCCCTGTTGGACATGGGGGTCCAAGCGGCCACTATCGCAGTGCCAACCGTCGCCCACGAGGCGATCGCCGCACCACTGATTGAAGCCGGCGTGGCCTTGCTGATCGAGAAGCCGCTGGCCCCGGATACTGCTACCGGCCGCCGCCTGCTCGACCAGGCAACCGCTCATGGCTGTGTCCTGCAGGTCGGGCATTCCGAGCGTTTCAACCCCGTGGTCCGGGCCATGGATCGAATGGGCGTTGAGCCCAAGTTCATCGAGACGCATCGCATCAGCCCCTTCACTTTCCGCAGCGCCGACATCGGCGTGGTCTTCGACATGATGATCCACGACATCGACATTCTCCTGCACCTGGTTCGGTGCCGGGAGTACCAGATTCGCGCCGTGGGCGTGAACGTCCTGGCGGCCCATGAGGATATCGCCAACGCCCGCGTGGAGTTCGCCAACGGCTGCGTTGCCAACCTGACCGCTTCGCGCCTGGCCCTCAAGACCGAGCGGAAGATCCGGGTCTTCTCACCCGAGGCCTATCTCTCGATGGACTATCAGAAGAAGACGGGTATCGCCGTCAAGAAGGACGCCAATCTCGATCTGCTCAAGATGGCTCGGGAACGCGACCTGACGGATATCTCGCAGATGCAGGGCCTGGACTTCGGATCGATGGTCAACGTTGAACCACTCCAGATCGACGACGTCGAGCCCCTCCGCGCTGAGATTCAGTCATTCCTCGACGCGGTCCGAACCAAGGGGACCCCGGCCGTATCCGGCGAAGACGGGTACGCGGCCGTGGCGATGGCGGAGAAAATCACGCAGGTAGCCCAGGAACACGACTGGCATCCGACTGGCTGATTGGCCGATAGTACTTACCGGAATGACGAGACAATCTGGTGTAGTGCCGCACAGTTACCGGCGTTATTAACCGACCCGTACAGGCAACTGCGCTGACGTTCGGGCGTCCGCGCGACCTGACGATCGCGGCTCGTTGCGATCCGATGAATTTGAGGCACTACATTAGCGGTGCGCTCGGCGCTGCCACATCGGCCGCAGCGCAAAGCGGGTCCCGGAGAGGTTCCCCGTTGTCTTGTGTGGCTGAAGTTACTATACTCCTACAATGAGGGGTAATGGGCCGGCGGGCCGGCCGAGGAAGCGGTACATCTCCGTCTCAGCAGGACTGGATCGAACGGGGTGTCGGGCTTTAGCGCCCGGTCCTGGTGAGCCAACTCGGGCACCCGCAGTCGCGGGCCGCAAATCGGACACGTTCGCGTCGGGAACTTACAGATGCCCGTCTCGATCTTGGCAATCCTGGCTGCGTCGCTGCAGTTCGTAGCGGCCGTCCTGGCTCTGCGACTGATCAGAGTTACGGGGCGATTATGGGCCTGGATCTTCATCGCCGCCGCTATCCTGCTGATGGCTGTCCACCGCAGCGTGACGGCCGTGGAGTTGTTTCAGGGGCGCGAACTGGAGCCCTCCGCCGTCACGACCGAAGTGATCGCCCTGATCATTTCGGCCCTCATGGTGATGGGGCTGGCCCGGGTGGCGCCTCTGTTCACGTCCGTGCGCCGCTCTACGGAGGCCCTGCAGGAGAGCGAGCGGGCCCTGGCCACACTGATGAGCAATCTACCCGGGATGGCCTACCGCTGTCGGAACGACAAGACCTGGACCATGGAGTTCATAAGCGATGGCTGCGCCGAGGTCACCGGCTACGACTCTGCTGACCTGGTGGGCAATTCCAGGTTGGCGTACGCCGACCTGATTCATCCTGACGATCAGCAGCAGGTCTGGGACGACGTGCAGCGAAGTGTTTCCAGCCGCGAGCCATTCCGATTGACCTACCGCATAAGGACCTTGGATCAGACCGAAAAGTGGGTCTGGGAGCAAGGCCGCGGCGTTTTCACGCCAGACGGCGAACTGCGTGCCCTGGAGGGATTCGTCACCGACATCACCGAGCGCAAGCGTCTTCAGGAGCAACTGGTCCAGTCGCAGAAGATGGACGCCTTCGGCCAGTTGGCGGGAGGTGTGGCCCATGACTTCAACAACGTGCTTACCGCGATCTTCGGCTACATCGACCTGATCCGCATGATGTCCGAGTCGTCCGAGCGGGTCCGAGACGCCGCCGAGCAGATGGAGAGAACCACCGAGCGCGGCGCGGCGCTGACGCGGCAGTTGCTGACCTTCAGCCGGCGGCAGGTGGTGCGGCCCACCGTCATCGACCTCAACCAGGTGTTGGGTGACATGGAGAACCTGCTCGGCCGGCTCATCGGTGACAGTATCACGCTGGAAACACAGCCCGCGCCGGACCTGGGCCACATCAGGGCCGACGCCGGTCAGATCGAACAGGTCATCATGAACCTGGCGGTAAACGCCCGCGACGCCATGGCGGACGGCGGCACGTTGAGCGTTCAGACCGCCAACGTCACGCTCGGTGAGGAATACCTGGCCGACCACCTGCAGGGCGTGCCCGGTCCACAGGTGATGCTTGCTGTCAAGGACACGGGCTGCGGCCTGCCGCCGGCACTGATCGACCGGATCTTCGAGCCATTCTTCACCACCAAGGGCAAGGGGCAGGGCACCGGGCTGGGCCTGTCCACTGTGTTCGGCATAGTGAAGCAGGCCCGCGGCCAGATCGACGTCCAGAGCGCCCCCGGCAACGGATGCACGTTTCGCGTCTACTTCCCCCTGGTGGATGAACCCCTGACACCGATAGCAGATGATGACACGCCACGGCACTATCACGGCAGGCGAAGCGGGGTGATTCTGCTGGCCGAGGACGACGCGGAGGTCCGCCGTATGGCCACCGAAGTCCTCGAGTCACAGGGCTACACTGTACTTGCCGCCGACAACGGTCCAGCCGCACTCAATATAGCCGCCGGCTACGCCGGCCGCATCGACCTGCTTCTCACTGACGTGATCATGCCCAAGACCGCCGCCGGCGAACTGGCTGAACTCCTGGCCAGGGACAACCCGGCCATGAGCGTGCTGTTCATGTCCGGCTACACGCCGGAGGTAGTTGCTCACCACGGCGTGCTCAAGGAAGGCGTCGAGTACCTCGAGAAGCCCTTCGCCGGCACGACGCTTGTGCGGCGTGTGGCCGAGGTGCTGGATCGCCTGCCCGCGGTCGAGGCCTGAGGCCGGGACCTTGGCAGCCGCCGGAGACGGTTCAACGGCGGAGCCTAGGGACGGGGCGCGGCAGGTCGACGCTCTCTCCAACCTCCGGGAGCGAGAAGGCGACGAAGTCGCCGTCTTTCCAGTAGAGCCAGCGCAGCGAGGGATCCTCCAGCGGGACGTCGAAGCGGAAAGACACCTCCCCGGGCCGCCCATCCGGCGTGAGTGACATAATTGTGGCAGTCATGCCGGTCAATTCGACCCGCTGCCCCAGCGACATGGGGTGGCGCCTGCCGCGGGACAACACGTCCAGCGGTTTCTTGAGGTAGCCATCCTCGGGCAAGAGGACCAGCGTGCGTTCGTCGGGGCGCGTGACCCGGACGGCCGAGAAACTCGGTGACAGGGCTCGAGTGTGGCGTGGTACGGCCCGTCCGTTCAGAGCCTGCAGAATGGGCAGATAGCCGCAAGCCACGGCCAGCGGGGCCTGCACGATAACCACATCCTGCGTGGCTACAGTGTCGTCCATCGGCGTATTGATGAACATCTGGTCAAGGAGTGCGTTGGGGCCCATGGGCATCGCCGCGCGGAAGGGCAGGGCAAGTGGAGCGATCACCAAGTGTATGACGACCAGGCCCACCGCCGAGGCGCGGGTCAGCCAACCTGGCCTGCTCTGATGATCGACTTTGACTGCCGCGTGAAGGCCAGGGCGCTCGCGCGCTGGCCCGGATTTGAACGTGTCCGCGAGGAACGCCCCGAGCAGTCCGAAGGCCCCGACGCCGACGAACACCAACAACCGGTCCAT
>JANQGB010000974.1 GCA_028277545.1 Phycisphaerae bacterium
CAGCGGTCGGAGAGGAGCGAGCCGAGCTGGTTTGGGTGTATGGCCGCGATGCGGGGGAGCACGTCACGGAGGTAAGGGGTGGCAAGCATGAGTAAGCCGCGTCACCTCGAATCTGCTCAGGACTACCTTCCGAGATACACACGCATCTGTGCCCACATCATCGCGGAGTCGCTTGGCTATGCCCCGCCATTGGTGGCTGCGACGATTCTCAAGGACGCCAGGGAGGGCAACGAGAACTGGTGCGAGTGGATCTACTCCTGCTACAACCGCGATCCCTGTCCGGCAGTCGAGGGCGCCATCAGGAGCCGGCATCGTCATGTTGGCTACATGGCGTGGTACGACCGTGGCTTGGCCATTGTCAGACGCTAGATCGAAACTGGCGAAGGCCCTCAGTTTGCCAGTTGGTTCTGAGAATAGGAGACGTCATGACCCGTAGAGAATGGTCTCTTTGCCCAGCTTCACACCCCGCCGTTGCCAGCGACGCATGGAGGCGCGGAGACAATCCTGAGCACTGTCTCGGTGGGTAACACCCGCTCTCAGCCAAGCAGATACACGTCGCAAGGTTTATATACTTGGACTACCCCGGACAGTGATGATACAACAATCAATTGACGACACGACAGCGCTCGCTACGGGGCGCTCCCGATTTCCAACCGAAGAGGAACTGTCGGCGTTGGACGAAGTTATTGCGTACGTGGTGGATACGCTCCAGCACGAGGACGACGCCGTGGTACAGCAGAACCTGGACCTGGTGATATCTCTGCAAGCCAAGCTTCGTCGCAGGTCTTGAGGCGGTGACCTTGAATGACCGCACGTCGCATGTCCCACCTCTAGCTGCAGCTTCTCTCCGTGGCTCGGACCTTCCCACTACAAGAGGCAGCGGCCGGCGATGTTTCTTGGGGCGTGACGGAGGTTGATCTCTGCTGGCGTGCGACGCATTCTGGTCCCGTCTCGAGGCTGGATTGCGGTTAATTGGTTGGTGTGGGCCGGTCACCGTCGGTCGGCCGAACAATCCCACCGTGACAGCGAGGCCACGGTCGGCAACCTCCACCCTACGAAGAAGCAGAGAAGCACCGAACGCTTTGACCGTATCGTAGCAGCCAACAAGGCCATGCTGCGAACCGATGGCGCCGGAAGCTTCTACGGCACGCGGGCAACACTGACGGTGTGAGTTCGGCGCTCTGCGCGCCCTCCAAGACCAAGCTCAGTCGGCCCCCGCGGTGTGTTCTGCTGAAGTGCGACAGCTTCTCGGCGAGGGGCGAGCTGATCGCCTCCCATCGGCCAACTTCCGCGCGGCGTGGCGCGAGCCGACGCCGGCTACCGGTCGAGTTCCGGGGCATCAATCGCGTACACTTCTGTACCAAAGAGCGTGGTGAGTCCACCAGGTTAGGCATGTGCCAGTCGGCGTTCGCGGAAGATGAACGCATCTGAGGAGGCAGGTAAGGTACTGCGCCTGCATCGCACCATGCCTTTGAAGCCTCATTCGACAGACCACTGGGGGCGACGTACCCATCGTCTGGCGATTCGTCCCTAAGACGTGCGTGCAGGGAGCGCCTTGCCTCAGGCGATGCAGTGCGCTTGCCGCCCAAACAACATCTGACGCCCAGGCCGCGAGAGTGTCAGAACCTGCCATTGACCGATCGATTGATGCAGCGGTCAAACAGCGGACACTCAGTGTTACTGGACGCGGGTTGGTGACAACCGCCCTGCGATCGACAAGAGGGCCTCATCAGCCGTCCGCCCTGTCCAGACAGTGCAGTTTCACTTCGATGCGCTGCCTTCAGGGAGGCACGTTCCCGCGAGAACGGCTCGGATCAGTATGCCAGGGAGCGCGCCAGCCGTTTCTAGCGATAATGTGTGCCCGAGCGAGACGGCTGTATCGTGGTGTTGCGCGCTAGATGCTGACCCGGAGTATCGGTCTGGTGCTGCCTTGAGCGTCGGTTCGAACGGCGTTCAAGTGAGGATGCAACTGCCTACTCGAACGGAACCTCGGTCAGGGGCCCAGTTCAGCAGCCGCTCCAGCTGAAACAGAGTGCCACACGCATGCCGCATGCCGATTGAAGCCGGGCTTGGCGCAAGACCCGGACTCGCACAGCCGCCCATACTGGAGACATGTGGGTGTTGCCGGGACACACAGTCTGGACGAACGCCGTGCGAACATTGAGTGGCCTCATCCGGGATTATGGGTGACCTCCGGCAACACGCTTGGTAGAATAGGGGCCGAGTTGCAAATCCCATCCCGGCGCATAATCAACAGGAGCTTCCTCAATGCACCCTGTCAACCAAAGGGAGCGCCTCCCATATCAGGCCATCAAGACCGTTGTTGCGGTCGTGGCGTTTGTGCTTGTACTTCGCGCACCGGTTGTGTTGGCCTTTGGCGACGACGGCCACAAGATTGTCGGTGAGATCGCGTGGCAGAGGCTAAGCCCCGCCGCGAGGACCGAAGTCAAGCGTATTCTTGAATCTGATCCAGAGTACGAACGTTTCTACGAATCCTGCATCTGGGCCGACAAGATCAAGAGCGAGGGTTCTTGGAACTGGGCACGGCGCCTGCATTATGTGAACATCGCTAAAGACGCCGGTGCCTACGTCGAGACTCGTGACTGCCAGGAGAAGCAGGACTGCCCTGACGGGATTCCCTGTCCAAGTCGCAACTGCGTAGTTGCCGCGATTGGCTACTATCGAGACGTGCTCAAGGATCCGAACTCCAGCGATCCAGACAAGCTCGTTGCCTTGAAGTTCCTCGGCCACTTCGTTGGCGACGTGCACCAACCTCTCCATGCGGGATTTGCCCATGACAAGGGCGGAAACGACGTACGAGTCCTGTTCTTCAACAACAAGACGAATCTCCACCGAGTATGGGACTCTGGCATGATCCGCCAGAGTAGAAAACGCTGGTTCGACTATGCGAGGGAACTCAGCCAATCGATCACCGCAGATCAGCATCGGGCTTGGACCGCTACGCTCGATCCGGCTGACTGGGCTACCGAGTCCCACAAGCTTGTTCCAGAAGTGTACGCGGATATTCCGCGCAGCGCGGAGATCGGAGAGGTCTACTATCGAGAGAAGCTCCCGATGCTGGAGGAACAGATCAAAAAGGGTGGCGTCCGGCTGGCTGCCCTGCTTAACAGTGTGTTCGCAGACTGACGGGAGATGGCAGCGTGCGTGTAGCCGCGCAAGACAGCGGACCGCCCCAGTGGCCTGGATTGTCAAGGGACAACCGCGGGAGGCCGCGTCTCCTGGGAATAGTGCTTTGGCTGTTCTACGTGTTTGAGTACTGCCTGGAGTGCATTGCCCATGTGATCGCTCGCCTCGCGATCTTCAAGCTCGTCGGCGTATCGGCCGCCGTGATCAGCGTATTCAGCGGTGTGTGGGCTGCCTGGATATACCTTGAGGAGGCGCCGCTCAGAAAGCTCCAGAGACAGAATACGGCGTGGCAATCGCTCAAAGCAGGCATGGGCAGGAGCAGGATCGATGCTCTATTGCTGCTTGTTTCCGAAGGAGAGACAGATTTCAGTTTGCTCGATCTGTCGGAGGCATACCTCAATGATGGAGACTTCAGCAACCTGACCTTCTCCGGCGCGACATTTGATGGTGCTCAGCTCAGGGGCGCCAAACTCCGATTCAGCAATCTGGAAGACGCGTCGCTTCGCAAGTGTGATCTGACCGAAGCGAATTTGACCAACGCGGCACTCAACAGAGCGGTCCTTTCAGGCGCTGTACTCGAAGGAGCCAAACTGACGCACGCGCAAGCCCATCGCGCCCTCTTCAGCAATGCCAATCTGGAGGGCGCTACGCTTGCCTGCGCTAACCTGAATGACACGCAACTTGACGGAGCGCGGTTGGCGTTTGCAGACCTGACCGACTGCAATCTTGTGGAGAGCGATCTCACGAACGCCAATCTGGACAACTCGAATCTGAACGCCGCGAATCTAACGGACGCTTCCCTGGTCGACGCAAATCTGAGCTCGGCCAGACTCGTGGGCACGATCATGCGCGGAACCAGTCTGGCCGGAGCGATACTTGATGCCGCGGATATTCAGGGGGCGGATCTTCGTGGTGCTGTAGGCATCACGCCAGATCAGGTCGGAACTGCCAAGAACCTCGACAAGGCGGTCTTCGACGAGCGTTTCCTCGGCGAACTGCACGCGAATCGATGAGTCTGATGGCCTGGATGACCATGGGTACTCCAGGCGGCGATGCGCCCGGAAAGTACGATCGGGCCGATATCGAGCGCATTTGTGCGACTATCTCCGAATTGGCTCAGAATCGTGATGCCAGTAGACGACGAGTGACAGGCGCAAACATGCTCTGAGAGAAGTTCTTGGGGACTAATACCAGGAGGAGCTGATTGCATGCTCATAATTATCAGTGATCTGCATCTCACGGACGGGACCTCTGGCGAGACCATTAAGAGCGGGGCCTTTCGGGCGTTTCGAGAGCGAATCCGTGACCTCGCCTACGACGCCTCTTGGCGAAGTAACGGCAGGTACAAGCCAATTGAGAGGCTGGATATCGTTCTGCTTGGTGACATTCTCGACGTCATTCGCTCCTCGTCGTGGCTGGGCGGCAAGGTGCGCCCCTGGGACGACCCGCAGAACCAAGGCTTCAGAGCACGTGTAAAGAAGATCACGAAGGACATCCTGGCCGCAAATGCCGACAGTGTATCCGTTCTGCGCAGCCTGCAGGACCCGAAGGTGATCACTATCCCGAAGGCAACACAATCGGGTGAGCCAAAGCGTGTGAAGCACGATCCCGACGCTTCAGGACGAAACGCAGTCGAGGTGCAGGTCCACTATCTTGTGGGCAATCACGACTGGTTCTACCATCTGCCTGGCAGCAGCTACAACAGCGTTCGAAAGGCAATTGTAGACGCCGTCGGCCTGGCCAACGATCCGTCTGAGCCGTTTGCCCACGATCCGTCTGAATCAGCCGTAATCAGGGCGCTGTATAAGCAGCATCGCGTCTTGGCCCGCCACGGCGATATCTACGACCCGTTCAATTTTGAAGCCGATCGGAACGCCTCCTCGCTTGGTGACGCCATTGTCATTGAACTTCTCAATCGATTCCCTAAGGTGGTTGAACAAACGCTTGGCGAGCAGCTGCCCAATGACGTGCTCCTTGGCCTGCGCGAGACCGACAATGTCCGCCCCCTCCTGGCGATACCGGTCTGGCTAAACGGACTGCTTAAGAGGCTCTGTCCAGATCCAAAGCTGAGGAGACAGGTAAAGGACGTCTGGGACGACCTCGCCTCCGACTTTCTCAAACTGCCGTTTGTGCGGAAGCGCGACTCGTTCTTCCAGCTGAACGACCTGGTCGACAAGCTGGAGTGGGCGCTGCTCTTTTCAAAGGGGCTTTCGCTCGGCCGGCTCAGCAGGGTCTTGAATTGGTGGAACGCGCACGCCACCGGTGCCCGGGACACATTCTACGAGCACGCGCTGTCAGAGCAGGCCTTTAAGAACCGCACGGCCGAATTCGTTGTCTATGGACACACGCACCGGCACGAGCTCGTGCCGTTGGACCTGTCGTACAGTCCGCGAGGCGAGCTCAAGCAGTTCTACCTGAACTCGGGAACATGGCGCCGAGTGCACGAGCTGGCGAAGCTCGCTCCAAAGGAGGAGGAGTTCGTCGACTACTACGTACTGACCTACCTTGCGTTCTATAAGGACGACGAGCGCGGCGGGCGGAAGTTCGAATGCTGGTCTGGCGCGTTGGGGGCGGCGCCTGCCTAGCCGCACGTGCTCTTGCATCAGTGTCTGGTCCCCGGCCTGAAGTCTGCGATTCGGGCAGATCGGAGGAGAGCATGGACCGACGAAGACAGGGATGTAGGACAGTAGTGGCCTGGGTGTTCCTAACCTGTTGCGCCTCTGCGACTGGCTTCAAGCCCATTCTGCCACCTCCTCCAGGTTACCAACACGATCGGTTCAACACCGAGCCTGACGATCACCTTTGCGAGTTCCATGCCTACACCACGAGCTTTGACACGGCTGACGACGATGACGGCGACGGCGGGCCCGATCTTTGGAGGATACCGGAGTGGGTGGCGTACGAGCTACGCAAGGGTGAGCCCGGCGACTTCGATCGGCCGAGCCCCTGGATCACCGACGACACGCTGCACGCCCTGGCAATTGCGCCGGATGACGATTCGTACAAGCACTCGGGCTTCAGTCGCGGCCACATGTGCATGAAAGATCATGCAGCAAGGCTGGGTGCCAATGCCGATCATAACACCCATACGGTGCTGAACGCCTGTCCACAGCTGCAATGCATGAACGGCGGTGTCTGGCTAGGGCTGGAGAACAAGACTGCGCAATGGGCGGACAAGTACGGAAAGGTCTGGATCGTCTGTGGCCCTGTGTTCTGGACCCGGAAACCGAGCAAGTTCATCGGGGATGAGGGCGAGCTCAGAGTAGCGGTGCCAGACGCGTTCTTCAAAATCGTAGTAAAGGAATCAGGCACTCTAGAGATCGTCGATGTCCTTGCCTTCCTGATTCCCCAAGAAGGGGTGGAGAACTATTGTAGCACGAACCATCCGCTCCAACCCTACCTCGTGTCGGTCGACACGATTGAATCGCTGACCGGCCTAGATTTCCTAACCGGGCTTCCGGACGACCAGGAGGCAGCGCTCGAGAAGGTCGTGCAGATCGACTTGTGGCCGACATGAGGTGGGACAGACCAACCGTCGTTGAGTTTGCCCGTCGCGGACGCGAACTCGGCTTCTGCTGCGACAGGCTCGCTGGCCCTGATGACGCGTCGCGAAATCGCTGGGACCTACTGGGTACGCGAAGAAGAACAGCCTCCGCCGTGAGTAACACGCCTGTATCTCGTCTCTTCATATCGGGGAAGTGGGAGGGATAGACTACCTAGTCCGCTCAAACGAAATAAGGTCACGTGGCATCAGGCAAGTAGGAGGAAGCAACATGAAGTTTCAACGAAAGGTGTTCTGGGCCTCAGCTCTCGTGCCGGCTATGTGCGGCGGCCTCGCCCTTGTCCGGCTCGCCGCCGGTGACGCGCCGCCAGAGCATGGTGCGCCAGCCGAGGCCCCGCGCCAGGGCACGGTGGACATCTCCTTTCAAGGCCGCTTCGTGGACACGAACGGCCTGCCTCTGGAGGGCAACCACGACTTGTACTTCAGGATACTGGACGAGGTCGGAGTCCCGCGGTACACCACCGCCCCGGTGGACCCTGTTCAGGTCACTCTGGTCAACGGCGTGGCCACCACTGCTATCCCCTCCGTGCCCGTGGCTGTATTCGCCGGCTTTTCCTTATCTGGATCGCCATACCGCCTGGAGGTGTCAGTGGACAAGCCTGACTTCACCGAGCCGTTCGACGTCGACCTGCTGCCGACTCCCTTCGCTGTCAAAGCCGACAACGCGGACACGGTGGATGGATCGCACGCTTCGGACTTCGCCGCGGCCTCGCACACGCATACCGGTGCGGATATCGACGACCGCTCCATCACCGGTGACGACCTAGCCAATGACAGCGTGACCGTCTTGCATATCAGCGTCGATGCCGTAGGAAGCAACGAAATCGCAGCCCACGCGGTCGGCACTGACGAACTCGCCGACGGCGCGGTCGGATCGGCACAGATAGCGGACAACTCACTGACCGCGGCTGACATCGCGACCGACGTCGTTAGCAGCATTGATGGTGTGACGAACGATGGAGGCGACATCGACCTCGTTGCCGGCTCGAACATAACGATTGAATCCGACATTCCAGCCAACACGATCATCATCTCGTCCACGGCGGACGCGATACCTTCAGGCGTGATCGTCATGTGGTCCGGTTCGATTGCAGATAAACCGGCCGGGTGGTCTTTGTGCGATGGCACTGACGGAACACCTGATCTACGAGATCGGTTTATTGTTGGAGCAAGGGAGGACAGTGGCGGAGTATCCATGACACGCGTCAAGGGCGTGTTGCAGCAGACGGGTGGCGAACACGAACACGTTCTCACGGTGGCCGAAATCCCACCCCATACACATGACTACGAGCATGTCTACCATACCGATACTTCGGGTAGTGATGAAGGCTGGATTGGCAGAGGTCTGAGCAGTTACGCTACAAGCCCGACTGGTGGAGGCGGACCCCACGAGAACTGCCCTCCGTTCTATTCGTTGGCTTTCATTATGAAAGAGTAGTGGACTGATCACTCACTTGTGCGATTGAAGAACATCAGCGCAAGGATTCCTAGGTGCGACGACTCAGGCATTCCCCGATTTCAGGGAGGCGGCTGATGATGCGACAAGACTACAGAACACAAGCCCACATAGCACCCGCAGGGATAGCGCTTATACTGCTCTTGCTAGGCTTCTCCACGGCCCTGGCGGACGAGCTACGTTGCCCCTCGATCGGCGGCAGCGTTGGGGAGGCGCCCACAGAGGGGACAAACCGGCCGGAGGCCTCCCAATTCAGCGTAGGGCACGCCTTGGTCGGGTCGGTGATGGGCGGGACGCACTGGCTGCACGCTGGCGTGATGCACTGCTATGTGCCGCCGCTATACAAGGGTGGTCTTACATGGAACTTCCGCCGCGACTACAGCGCGACGGAGGATCCGGCCGGCGATCTGTCGGCAATCACGCGGCCCAGCAACTTCGACCGGAGCAACTACGTATACACCGAGGCGGTCTGGTTTTATGAGTGTAACACCGACGGCGCGCCCGATGGCAGCTACGACCGGGCAGACCGCGGGGTCTTCATGGGATGGGACAGTTGGACGTGCGACGAAACCGTGGGGCCGGCTCTTATCGACGAATTGGAACCTCCACAGGGTGCTATACCCGAATGGGACCGTGGCTTGTACCCAATGGTGACCGGCCCCGGGCAAGCCGTCGTGCACTGGCACAGCCCGGTCAAGGCAATGGTCCAGATCAGGGGGATATGGATCAACCGCTCGGACGCGGCCAGCGACGATGGAATGCATTGGTCCATACGCAGGAACGCCGAAGTACTACCGCTGATGTCCGGGACGCTCCCCTCCGACGCGCCCGGCGCCATAACGCCTTTCGTCGGTCCCTTGTGGGTCAACGTTGCCGTTGGCGATCGGGTCTACTTCCTGCTAGGTAACAATGGGAACGCCATCGGTGACGGGGCTACTTTGCGGGCGCGCATACGCGTCCTGGGCTGGGCATGGCCAATCCCCTGGGGTGACGTTGACGGGGACGGAGACGTCGATCTAATCGACTTCAGCACGTTCTCCACGTGTCTCGCTGGCCCAGGCATACTCCCCGAACCGGTGCCGGGGTCTGAGGACCTTGACTTCGACCTTGACGAGGACGTTGACTTGCGGGACTTTGCTGCGTTCCAGGTCGCCTTCACAGGCGAGAACCCTGACACGCGGCTCATTCACAGCCTGTCGCGGGACGGCGACATCGACCCTCGGACAACCGAGGCCGGAGGCATCTCGCAGGTTACGCTCACTTTCAACGTACCAGTCCGCAACCAGGATGGCTCGCCGCTCAGCGAGGTTGCTTTCGCTCCGACCGCGCGACCGGCGGCACCGTGCCCACAGTGGACAGCCTCGACGCCACCACCAACCCGACACTCGGGGTCCACCTCAGCGGGCCGATCCCGCTTGCCGAGTGGACCAGGTTGACGTGCCTCATCGAGAGTGCGCAGGGTATCCCAGCCGAGACGACGCTGGAGATCGCCCATCTCCCGTGCGATGTGGACCAGAGCGCGAACGTGGACATCGGCGAGGCCACTGCGGTTGGTGAGGAATACGAGGGGGATAGATCCCTGTGGTTGGTGGACACGGACCGTAGCGGGGAAGTAGATGGCGACGACGCGACGGAGTTCGACAACCTGTTCAACGGCACTGGCGGCTACAGCCAGTGGAACGGGCAAAGCCTGCCGCCCCCGCTATAAGACCTTGACAGCGGCATCGCGTACGGTGCCATTCCGTCTTGTGCTGAATAGGGACAGGTCGAGATACAAGTCAAGAGAGATGTTACGATACCGTATTGCAGCCCTTGCGGCCGTGTGCGTCTCCACAGGTCCGGCCAATTGGAGCATCGCCCCGACGATCACACCGGACGGCGACGTCGGCGACGGGGATGACTTCGGCTTACTGTTCGACGGCGCGTTCCACACGCTCTACATCTGGGGGAAGGTCCCCGCCCCCGTGGCGACGGTTGATGAATTCAAGTTCGATCTTGCTCCCTCCGGAGGTGCACTATCGTTCGGTAACGCCGGCATGGGCTCGCCGCGACACGGCGCCGAGAGTTTAGGAAAGTGAAGGGCAAGTAGCCATGTAAGAGGCAGATGATGAGTGGACATAGTACGAATCTCCGAGTCGATACTATGTTGGCAGTGGCCGGATTGTTGGTGTCGGTGATTTCACTTGCGATTCCTATCGTTGAGCGGATGGCAGATCAGGCTCGCGTTTGTTTCTACTTCAAGGAGCGCGTCGACGGTGACGTCGCGCCCGAGGCAGCGGAAAAGGTCATGCATAAAGAAACAAGGGATCTCACGGCGAAGCGTTGGGCGGAGCTGTGGATCTTCAATCCGGGCCCTGCTGCCGCTGAACGTGTTGACTTCAGAGTCAAGGTCGGCAAAGGGAGCGGTATCTTCTTGGATGTGTACGAGCCGTCCGCCGCGCTGCCAATCTCGGGGATGGGGAGCGTCGAAGGTCATACGACCAAAGGCATTGCAGAAAGCTCTACGCCTCGGAGGACAGTTCCAACCGATCCTGATGAAGAGCCGGTACCGCGTCCCGCCTTGGGGCCTATGCCTCCGGGGACGACTCTCTACTGTGTTATCGGCTATCAGGGCGAAGGCGATCCCGAGGCAGCGGTGACAGTGGACTCTGCTCCCGCAGTAAGGGTATACCGAATGGACGACCTCACTAAGCGGAGTCACATCAGCGACATCTCTCCCTTCGCCATGACGCTGCTCGTCATCATTGTGGCGTCACTAGCCGTTCGCTTAATGAGACGCGGTGTCATCGAGCGGCGCGAAGCGAAGACGTTGAGAACGCCCGACATGCCCTCGCCGCCAGGGTAATTCGCTCGGTAAACATCGCTGTTGCCGGCGGTCAGCAATCGCGGGATTCCGGCGGTTAGCAGCCCGTTGAACAGGCCGGTCTTCTACGCGGCGCGGGCCGGATGAATCGCGGCGAGGGCGAATGGTTGCGACAGAACCTCGGCGGCCGAAGAGCTGTGAACTGCTTCCCCAAATACCACCATTCGCTTCCAGGGCCGCATCAGGGCGTCCATTGGGCGTGATTGAGGCGAAACGGCGGCCGAATCGGCTTCTCCCTTGGTCTGGAGACTCCGTGGTGTGCCCAATCTGAACAGCTTGCGCATGATCTCGCCCAGGCTGTGGCCGGCCGCATACATTACATACCGCTTGCCCACATCGACCAGCCCGCGAAGCGAAGCCAGGAGCGTCGGGCACCGCCGGTTCCGCAGACGTGCGCAAAACTACGCCCCACATACTCACTGCGCGAACGCTGCAATCGCTTGCTTCTGTGGGTTCCGGAAAATTTGACCACATTTCTCCGGAAATTATGACCACATTGGTGGAGCGTCCATCCACGTGGGTTCCGCCCTTCGGGCGCGAGTCTTCTCAGGCATGGACGGGCAATGACTGGATAGGACAGGGTGGAGGGGAGAGCGCTCGCCCTCCCCTCGCGGTTGTCCGTCATCACCCGGCCCGGGTATCCCTCGGCGAGTTGCGCTCCCGCAGAGCTCGCCTCTGTTTCCCCGGACTCATCCAAAATATCGGCCACCGACCGGGGCCTCAAGATCATTCCGGCGACTCCCCCTTCTCCGCGCCCTTCAAATGCCTGGTGCGGTACGACTGCCCCCGAAGTTGGATCACCCGCTCACGTTCCAGAACGCGAGCCGTGATGGCTTCGGCCAGGTCGAGATCGTGCAGAACCTTGCCCCACTGAGTCAGCGGCTTGTTGGTGGTAAACAACATCGGCTTGCCATGGAGATACCGATGATCGACCACCTGGAACAACACGTTGGCCGCATCCGAGCCGTAGGTCAGGTAGCCCACCTCATCGATCACCAGTACGTGCGGTTGCACGTACCGCAACACTGCCGAAATCATGCTGACTGAACTCGCCGGCCACGCCTTCGAAGCGAACCACCGGCGCGTCGGCCTTCTTGGGCCGAATCGACCTGACCAACTCATAGACCGCCGACTTGCCTCCCAGGACCCGCAGGCGGCTGAGGACCTCGACGTTCAGCAGCGAGGGGTCCTCGGTGAGGATACGTTCCACGTCCTTCCGAAAGGCCTGGGCCTGGCTGGGGCGTCCGATCCGCTGGGAGTTGGGTGTCGGCGCCGATTCCGGGATCCGGATGGGTGGCTGCTTCAGGATACGTTGCACGGAGCTCTTGCCCACGCCGACCAGGTTGGCGATCTCCTCCAGCGTGTGTCCGGCATCACGAAGTGTCCAAGTACGTACGCGGTCCAGCATTCTGATCATCCTCCTCAATCCTCGCGGCCAGGAGCACCATCGCTCCCCGCCCTCGCGAGGCAAAACTACCGAAAACCACAACCCACAATGTGGTCATAATTCCCGGACGAGAGGTGGTCAGAATGTTCGGAACCGACAAAAGGGAAGCGTCCTCTTCAAATCGCCAGATGTTATCCAGGACGAGTGGTAAACTTTATCAGGTGTGGATGCCTTTATGCTCATTATGTGTAGCACTCACTGCCATTCGGGCAAATCAGTTCAAGCACTAATAAACGGTTTGCCCTGCCCTGAAGATGAATGCCGCAAGAGTCCTCCGCTGGCTTGTCCAGAACAGTCGACGCAGGCTGGTCCTGCTTAGTGTAACCCAACCACTGACCGCCAAACAGGCAGCCTTTCGGACCGCCCTGGACCCTGATCGCTGCGGTTACATCATCTGGGAACTCGCCCTGAACGACCTACTACGTTGTTTGAATCAACAGGCGCGGCGAAGTCGTGTCTACTGGCTCACGCAGGGCGGTTCGGCGTGTCAGCGCCGGCTTTGCCGGATGTCGCAGCAACCGGAAGCGGCGCACGACTGTCCGGAGGTGGATTGGGAACTATACGGATGGGTGTGCTTCAATCACCGCGCCGCGGTAATCAAGGCCTTGACAGAGCCATTACAGCCAGCGGCTATCAAGAGACGGGCACGAAGTCAGAATCCAGGCCTCAAGATGAGCGCCAACAATGTGCGCGACATCATCCGCCTGTTCAACGCGAAGGGGATTGTCCAGCCTGTCAGACTGAGGAAGAAGGCCCACCTTCGCTACGAACTCACGCCGATGGGCAAGACGTTTCAGCGGCTGCTCGGGCAGGCGGAGGTGCGGCAGTGAGTGCTCTGATGCTGCTGGCGTTGCTGCGCAACGATTTCAGCGACAGGATACAGCTCGTCGGACGAGAGCGTAAGGTGCTGGATAAGGTCGCCCTGACGAAGAGGAGCGATTGCCACCCGTTCGAAAACGGTCGGCACAGCCGTGCCGATCTCGGCTTCATGACGCTCTTTGGCTGGGCTCATGGCGCCGGCGAACCTGTTGACAGGGCGCAGGAGGCGACCTAGGCGGGAACCATGCTGAAGCACAATCAGATCTACGCCCTGGAAGCCAGAGAGGGTATGAGGCAGCTTCCCAGCGGATCGGTGGACTGCGTGCTGACCTCGCCGCCGTACTGGGGCATGCGCGACTACGGACTTCGTCCCACAGTCTGGAGGGACGGCTCGAAGTCTGTGCTCGGCCTAGAAACTAACCTGGACGACTATGTCCACCATCTGTGCGAGATATTTGACGAAGTCCGGCGGGTGCTCAAACCCACGGGCACCGTCTGGGTGAATCTAGCGGATACCTACGCCGGCAGTTGGGGCAACTACGTCGCGAGCGACGGACAAGTCAGTCGCCGGAGCCAGCTACCTCGGCAGACGAGTCTACCCCGACGTGGGTATGTCAAGGCCACGTTCCGTCCGCCGTCATCACACGGCCAGGTGGTTAAGGCCAAATCTCTCTGCCTCATCCCTGCACGCTTTGCCATCGAAATGACCCGGCGGGGCTGGATCCTGCGCAACATCATCGTCTGGCACAAGCCCAACCACATGCCCTCGAGCGTTAAGGACCGGTTCCCCTGCGCCTGGGAGTATCTGTTTCTGTTTGTGCATGCACCGAGGTACTATTTCGACCTCGATGCCGTGCGTGTGCCCCATACCTGTCTGGAGAACCTCAAGAGGAAGCGGCCGGCGGCAGCCCGTACACCACGCCATCTGGCGGGTAGCCGCATGCCGCCCAACCCGGGTGAGCCGGGTTCTCACCATCCCCAGGGCAAGAATCCGGGGGATTACTGGGTTATCCCGGCCGAGACCCGTTCACTACAGGCTCTGATCGGGGCTGCGGGTGCGGTGAAGGTGCCGGGCGGCGCCGGCTGGACAGGCCACCCACCAGGCGGGCAGGCCCGCATCCTGCGCGAGCAAGACCCGCGCTGGCTCTCGCCGGGAGGCAAGAACCCTGGCGACTGCTGGAAAGTTCCCACACGGCCCTTTCCCGGTGCGCATTTCGCGGTCTATCCGGAAGCGCTCTGCGAGAGGCCGATCCGGGCGGGTTGTCCTGCCAAGGTCTGCAAGAAATGCGGCATGCCTCAACTGGCTCGAAATGTCGGCGGCAATTCCCATGCCTTCAACATCCGAGTTCGGGACGTGAAGAAAGGAAGACTCAAGCATACGGATCGGAGAGCATTGCAGAGCGAGACGGAGGCATACAAGGAGGGTAAGTACGTCTCCAAGCGGCGGATGGAGAAGGTCCTCGGCTGCGAGTGCTGCGTACGCTGTGTACCAGGTTTGGTGCTGGACCCGTTCGTGGGTTCGGGCACGACCGCTGTAGTGGCCAGGCAGCTAGGTCGGCACTTCATCGGCTTTGATGCCAATCCAGATTACGTTCAACTGGCTCGGCAGCGACTCGCCAAACCCCCAAGCACAAAGCAGGAAAAAGGAGGTGTCCGGGTCGCGTGAAGTTCCTGCATATCGGCGGGTCCGGACCATCGCCATGGTGGTGGGCATCGTCCGGTGCGCGGGCCACCTCGATGATCCTTGTCCTGGGGGCCGACATGGATGGGCAGGCTATCCGCGGCCGGCCCATCGTTGGCCAATAGTCGCTTCCGGCTCCATCCCTGGGCAGGTCTACAACCGCGTGTGTCGATGCCAATCGCTGTCCATAATTGGCGCAATTCTCACCTACGTCGTCCTCCCTCCCCGCAGCCCATTCTTTACCATGCCTCGTAGCATCCGCATCATCTCTCCCCAACGTCAGAAGACCTTCTCTGAGTGCCTGGAGGACCGTGCTCGGAAGATAGTCGGCAAGCTTGAAGACCTCATCGATGGGAGTGGGCCGGTTGAGCATCTGCGGCGCGAGGTCGCCATTGCAGTAGATCACCTGGACAGCCTGCGGAAGCTCCACACCGAGTTGCGGCGAAGACTGCTGCGTCTGGAGTGTTATGTGGACAACGAACTGCATGACATGGAAATGCGCACCCCCAAGTACTCTCCGTACCGCTTTCCCGAACGCGAGAAGCTGCAACGTCGGCTGATCAAGATTGAGGACGAACGCCGTCGGCTGGCCCAGGCCGAGGAGGAACAGGTTCAACGCCTGCAGGACCGACTGCTGGATTTGCTGAACAAGCGTCACTTGCTGGGGCCGTGAGGTATCTGGGCATCGTACATTACCCCTGACGATAGGCTTATAAGCGTCGGTTCCCTTCTCCAGGCATGGTGCAAGTGATTCTCGATACGAACATCTACGGCAAGATAGCCATTGATCCTGAACGGGAGCAGCTCGTCGAACGCATCGTCAACAGCCATTTAGTGGTGATGAACCTCTCGCTGATCCGTGAAGAGCTGAGACGGACTGCCCGGAGCAGGAAGGTGGAGCGGGGACGGAAGCTGCGCAGCCTGTTGCTGAGCTTGTATGAACAGATTGTGGCCCGGAGGGTCATCCGGCCGAACTGCGAAACGACCCGCCTGGCCGAGCAGTTCTACAAGGAATACCGGCAACGAGGCGGCAATGTGGGTAGGAAACGTATCCTGACTGACTTTCGAATCATGGCCTGTGCTGCCCTTCACGGCTGCGACGTTGTCGTAACCGATGACCAGCGGACGATGAAGGGCACCAAAGCTGTCGCCGCCTACCGTGCCGTAACCTTAGCTCAGAATCTGCGA
>JANQGB010001247.1 GCA_028277545.1 Phycisphaerae bacterium
GGATCCCTGCCAGACTAAGAATGCCGCGGATTGACGATCTGCCGGGAGTTGAAAGCACTGCGAATATGGATTATGCGAAGGCGGGCGTATCGGCTGTTGTTGGTGGTGCTGTCACCAGCGCTGTCGTTGCCACTCAAGGAACGGTTGACGCCGTACTCTCTCTGTTTACAGGAGGAAGTCACCTTATTATTAGCGGTTGGTTCTACGCTATTGGGGCTATCGGCGGGTTGACTGCTGCGGCGGAGGTTTATCGGAGATTCGAGGACGCAAACATAATGACGCTGGTCAAATGGCTTCCCTGGGGCGGCCGTGCGCTGTCAGACAAGAAGTTAAGAATTCAGTTTGACAAGAAAGCTAATAATTTTCTGGATGAAATGGCCGAAGAGCTGCTAAAAGACAAAAGAATTAAGCTATCTGTTGTTCATGCTATTGAGGAAGGACTGAACGCTTACGCACGCTCTGTGGAAATGATTATTAAGAATGCTTGATATATCAATATGTGGTTTTGTTTTGGTCGACTACTGGCCGCTGTTACTGAAGGCATTCTCAAAGAAATGAAATACATCAGTATAGCGCTCGGATAAGCTGGCATGATGTGATAGCAAGCGTGGATACACTTGGCGTAATCAGTATCTAATTTGGCATATGACTTGCGAGAGCAGTTCTTGATTGGGCTTGCTGCAATCCTAACGGTGGTGCATGGCCGCACTTGCGCCATCCGTGTTCGTCGCGGCTCTACCAATGCGGTCGATCTCGTCCAACGATGACCGGCGCGACCTTTGGTCCGAAATGGATCAAACTCGGAGTGGCTCTGGTGGAGCACGTGCAGTCGGGACCGACCCGGATAACCGACGGATCGGGAAGCCGCTCGCAACGGGGAAAGATCGCAGCCAGCCGTTATTCAACTGGCAGAATTGGCCAACGACACACAGAAAGAGATCGGGCCCCGCCGGCACGAGCATCGGCCACACGGATCAGGCCGTTGCGCTTCAGGCGGTCTTCTTCGCTGATGCGTCGGCCTTGGCCTTCTGACGGGCCTCGTACAGGAACTCGATCAGCACGGCGCCGCAGATCACCACGATCGCGGCGACCTGGATCAGGGTCAGGGGCTGCGACAGGATCGCGACCGCCAGCACCGCGGCGATCGCGGGCTTGAGGAAGAACAGGTAGCTGGCGCGGGTGATGTCCGGCGCATGGGCGAGGCCGCCGATCCAGAGATACTGGGTCAGCGTGGTGTTCCACAGCGCGATGACCAGCAGTGACCACGCCTCGCGGGCAGGCAGGCCCGGCAGCTCGAGCGGGTTGACCCATATGCCGAACGCGATGCCGACGACGACCCACAAGCCGAGGCCCCCGGAGAACATGGCCAGCGCCGTCACCGGCAGGGCGCCATGGCGCCCGATGATCGGCCGAACCAGCACGGAGAAGAAGGCCACCAGCGCAGCGCATGCGAGCGCCATCAAGACGCCGATGAGCGAGCTCCTGGTGTCGATGAGCTTGGAGAGATAGCCGTCGCTGACGAGCAGCGCGACCGCCAGCACGGCCGCACCGCCGGTCAGCCACTTCACGGCCGACACCGCTTGCCGGTTGACGATCTGGTTGGCGATGCCGACCAGGATCGGAATGGTGGTGACCAGCGTCGCCACCTGGATGACGGTGGCGTAGTCGAGCGCCCAGTGAAACAGCAGGTAGGCGAGCGTGACCCCTGCCAGGGACAGCGGCAGCAGCGCCTTCCATTCGGCGCGCCAGATGTCGAGAACCGCACCCGGCCCCACCGCCACCATGGCGATCAGCAACAGTCCCGTTCCGCCGAGCAGAAACCGCCAGCTCGACACCTCGGGCCCCGATACGCCCGAAAGCACCGCCACGAACTCGCTCGAGGCATGCCCGAGCACGCCGATGAACACGGCGAGATAGGCGATCCCCGGCCGGCTCCACATCTCAGTCGAGCCTCTCGGCAAACGCGATCAAGGCGTCGGCAAGGCGTTCGGGATGCTCCAGCGGCAGCAGGTGGCCCGCATCGGACCATTCGAGATGCTCGGCCCGTCGCAGCTCCTTTCGGAGCTGGTCGACCTGATCGAGGTCGAGAAACAGCCGATCCTGGAGACCGGTGATCGTCAGCA
>JANQGB010001327.1 GCA_028277545.1 Phycisphaerae bacterium
CCGGGCGGGAGTGACGGCATCCCCCGCAGCGCCGTGGTGGGTGACTCGTGGAGTCGGTACTTCGTGCGCATGGAGGAGATGAAGCAGTCCGTTCGCATCATCCGGCAGGCGTTGCGCGATTTGCCCGAGGGTGAGCACATCGCCAAGAAGGTCAAGAACCTGAAGCTTCCCGATGACGAGATCTACTTCGAGGTTGAGAACCCGCGGGGGCAGTTGGGTTTCTACGTGCGCGGAGACGGTTCACAGATTCCCAGCCGGGTGAAGGCGCGGGCCGGCTGTTTCTGTAATCTCTCCATCACCACGCACGTAACCCGCAACTGCTTGATCGGGGACGTGCCCGCCATCATCGGCAGCTTCGACGTGGTGCTGGGCGAGGTGGACCGCTAGATGTCACCGTCTCAAAAAAATGGCATGTGCGTGGCGCGGTTTAAGATGTAGAATCCGCGTCGGTTGGCGCGTGGCGGCCCGCAGGCTCGGGTCGCCCTGGTCGGAGTAAACTCGTGACCCAGTTCTGGACTCCGTGGGAAGGGCGTCCCAAACCCGAGTACACGGGGTTTTCGGCTGTCGTGGCCGGTGTCGCTCAGCGGCTGTACAGCGTGGCGGCACCGATCGTGCGCTGGCGCTGGTTCGCGTTCCCGATCTTCTTCGGCACAGCGGCGGTCGCCGTGCTGGCGGTCTGGATCATCGCCCTGCTCAGCAAGGCCTACCTCCTGGAGTACCCTATACTTCGCGATCTCCTGGTGGTGACCGGTACGGCCGGCTTTATAGCCTTCGTGCCGGTGTTCTGCATCTGGTGGGAGCGCAAGGTGGCCGGCCGCATTCAGTCCCGCTGCGGGCTGATGCGGGTAGGTGGCTGGCACGGCTGGGCACAGTCGCCGGCCGATGGCATCAAGTGCGTCACCAAGGAGGACCTGGTTCCTGACGACGCCGATCCGATCCTGTTCCGCCTGGCGCCGTACTTCGCGCTGACGCCGGTGGTGGGGGCCTTTGTGGCGCTGCCCTTCGGCGCCTACTGGGTCTTTCGCGACCTGGAGGTGAGCCTGATCTTCATTCTGGCCATGCTCGGCGCGGAAGTAGTGGCCATCATCATGGCCGGCTGGGCATCCGCCAGCAAGTGGACGGTGCTGGGCGCCATGCGCGAAGCCTGCCAGATGGTCTCCTACGAGATTCCGATGGGTATCTCGCTGCTGCTGCCGGTTATGACGGTAGGGGCGCTTAACCTGACGGACGTGGGCAACGCCCAGGACGGCGGCTGGCACACCTGGCTGGTGTTCCGCAGTCCCTTTCTGTTCGCCGCGGCGCTGGTCTACTACATCACCTCGCTGGCCAGTTGCAAGCGGGCCCCCTTCGATCTGCCCGAGGGTGAGAGCGAATTGGTCGGTGGTTACCACACCGAGTATTCCGGGATGCGCTGGGCACTGTTCTTCTTCGCCGAGTACGCCGGCATGTTCATAGTCAGTGCTCTGGCGGTGATCCTGTTCTTCGGGGCGTGGAACTCTCCGCTGCCGGTGAGTTGGGGTGAGTCTCTGGGGGACGCTTACTGGGCCCAGGCGGTTCGCGGGGTGGTGTTCTGCGGCCCGCTGTGGTTCATAGGCAAGAGCTTTTTCCTGATCTACGTGCAGTTGTGGCTGCGGTGGACTCTGCCGCGGATTCGTATCGATCAGGTGCTGTACGCCTGTGTACAGGTGATGCTGCCGGTAGCCATGGTCCTGCTGCTGGCCCACACCTTCTGGGAGTTGTGGTTCCCGCCGGAGAGCATAGTGTCGACGGTGTCGAACATAGTGCTGTCCTTGGTTGGCGCGGCGATCGTGGTTGGCGCGGTGATTGTGATTGCCAAGGCCCGGCTTCATGCCCGGCGCCTGGTGGGTTACCTGGCTATTGACCTGCTGCCGGGCTCGTAAGAGGCGATCCGGCTCGAGAGGACATGACAATACGACGGGGACACGACACACTGCTTGCCTCGGTGGTGCTGGCCGGGATAGTGCTGCTGAGTCCGGCGCCTGCGTTCGCCCAGGACGAAGCTGCCGCGCCTGACCAGACCGGCTGGTTCGGTCCGACGGTGTACGAGCAGCCTTTCTTCGAGGTCATCACTTTCTATCTCGTTGCCGGAGGTACGGTGATCAGCGCCCTGGCGCTGTGCGTGACCAAAGACATCGTTCGCATGGCCGTCTGGCTCTTCGTGACGCTGGCGGCGGTGGCGCTGCTTTACTTCCTGCTGGCGGCGCCGTTTCTGGGGGCCATCCAGTTGATCGTTTATGCCGGCGGCACCCTGATTCTGTTGATCTTCGGTGTCATGTTGACCAGCAAATCGCCCTGGATACGGTTCGAGACCAGCCGTAACGAACTGCTGGCGGCGGGTGTGGTGTGCGCCATCCTGGCGGTGGGCCTGATCGGCACGCTCTTGAGCACCGAGTGGCCGGGCGGTGAGACCAGGGCCGATAGCTCGGTCCCCGCAGCGTCGGTCGAGTCGTTCGGCAGGGAACTACTGACCACGTACCTGGTGCCTTTCGAGGTGGCCAGCGTGTTGCTGCTGGTGGTTATGATCGGTGCGGCATACCTGGTGAAGCAGGAGAAACAGTAACAGCGACCGCTTATGTTCGATATCGGGTTGAATCACTACCTGGTTGTGGCGGCGATCCTGTTTTGTGCAGGTCTCTTCGTCATGCTCACCAAGCGGAACGCCATCGGCATTCTGCTCGGCGTCGAGATGGTGCTCAACGCGGTCAACATCAACCTGGTGGCCTTCGATCGGTACCAGGGCTTCGGCGAGGCGGATGGCCAGATTGTGGCCTTGTTCGTGATTGTGCTGGCGGCGGCGGAGGCGGCGGTCGCGGTGGCAATCTGCACGAACTTCTATAAGAACCTGCGGACCATCGACGTGGACCGCGGAGACCGGGTACGCGGTTGATGCCGCGTAGGGTGGCGAGTCGGAGCCTGAGCGGGGCAGACCGAGGATGATCATGACCCATTCCGCGAAGCGGCGCCGGTCGGCCGGGTCGGTGTCCTCTGCCCGCAGTCGCCGACTCCGGATTCAGCAATGAGTTGGTACGAACAGTTCCTGGTGCTGGGCACGCTGCTGCCACTGGTTGGCTTCGCCTTCCTGGTGTTCTTCGGACACCGCCTGGGTAAGCCGGCCAGCGGCTGGTTCGCCGTGGCCGTGATGGGCGCGAGTTGCGTTCTGGCGACGTGCGTGCTGGTGCAGTGGCACGGTCTCTCCGCCGACCAGCAGGCGGAGCTGACCGCCCAGGCGTCGTTCAATCAGTTCCATTGGGCGGACCTCGGGAGCGTTCCTGTTCGCATCGGCGTCAAGCTGGATTCGCTGACCGTGATCATGTTCTTCATGGTCACCTTCGTAGCCGGCTGGATCTTTGTGTTCAGCGTGGGCTACATGGCGGGCCACAGCGACGAGATCGACGGTCAGAGCAAGTACCACCGCTTCTTCACCTACCTGTGCCTGTTCGGCTTCTCTATGCTGGGGCTGGTCATCTCCAGCAGTCTGCTGTTCCTGTTCATCTTCTGGGAACTCGTGGGGCTGTGCAGCTATTTCCTGATCGGGTTCTACTTCGACAAGAAGTTTGCTTCCGACGCGGCCATCAAGGCGTTTGTAACCAACCGGGTGGGGGACTTCGGCTTCCTCTTCGGGCTGATGATGGTCTTCGTGTTTCTGCGGACGCTGGATCTGGATGAAGCGGCCAGCAACTTCGCCGAGCAGTTTGCTTCCGGAACGGGGCTCTTCGCCGGCGATACCGTGGTCAACCTCTTCGGTTGGGAGATATCCGGCCTTACGCTGGCCACGATGATGGGGATCGGGTTGTTCTGCGGAGCCATGGGTAAGAGCGCCCAGTTCCCGCTGCACGTCTGGCTGCCGGACGCCATGGCCGGCCCCACGCCGGTCAGCGCCCTGATTCATGCCGCTACGATGGTGGCGGCCGGTGTCTACCTGGTGGCCCGGGTCTTTCGGCTGTTGACGCCGGACGCCCAGATGTTCATTGCCGTGATCGGCTGCATCACGCTGACGCTGACCGCCCTGATCGCCCTGGTCCAGCGCGACATAAAGAAGGTGCTGGCCTACTCCACGCTCTCTCAGCTTGGTTACATGATCTTCGGCATGGGCGTTGGCGCCTGGATCGCTGCGTTGTTCCACCTTATGACCCACGCCTTCTTCAAGGCCATGCTCTTCCTCGGGTCCGGGCAGGTGATCGAGGGCTGCCACCACGAGCAGGACATCACCAAGATGGGTGGACTCCGCAGGAAGATGCCGGTGACCTGCTGGACGTTCTTTGTCGGCGTGCTGGCCATAGCGGGTGCGGGCATTCCCACTACGGCGATCGGCCTGGGTGGCTTCTTCAGCAAGGATGAGATCCTGGCTGTTGCCCGGCAGCGGGCCTACCACTGGTCTGGTACGGCCCACGAGGCGGGCGCTGAACACGCCGGGGACGAGCACGCGGCGGCCGGCGTGTCGGCCGCGGGGCTTGTCCAGTTGGCTTCCTACTCTCAGGCTCAGCACGGTCAGCCGGCGGACGCCCGACCGGTGGTGATGGATCAGGGCATCGGCGCCCACAGTGCCACTGCCGTTCACTTGGACCAGGGACATCTGGCCAGCCTCGCCGCCGAGATGCCGGCTTTGCCCAAGTGGATGTTCTGGCTGCCGATCATTATCGCCTACGTAACGCCGTTCTACATGATGCGCTGCTGGTGGCTGACGTTCATGGGCCAGCCCAGGGATAAGCACGTCTACGAGCACGCCCACGAATCGAAGCTTATGTACGTGCCGCTGGTGGTGCTGGCGGTGGGGACGCTGTGGTGCAGCTACTACGTTTTCCGGCCGATGATCGCTTCGGCCGCCCCGGCCGCAACCAGCGCGAGTCTGGTTGTGGGGATCGACGGCCACGCGCACGACGAGGCGCACGCCGCCGGCATGGTCCTGGACCATCACGTCCACGGCGAGCTGGCGCTGATCGTGGGCGGGGCGTTTGTCGTCGGGTTCGTGTTGGCCTGGCTGGTCTATCGCGGCGGGCTGGCTGTGCCGCAGCGGATCGCGGCTTTGCCGGGCCTTGCCTTTGCCCATCGAACGCTGGTTCAGAAGGTCTACTTCGATCATGTGTACAACTTCCTGCTGGTCGCGGGCTGCAAGGTGGTAGCCTGGATATGCAGGTTGTTCGATAGCTGGGTGATTGACCTGGCCTGCAACCTCTCCGCTCGGATAACCGAGCGATTGTCGGCGTTCTCGGGCAGGGTAATGGACGCCGGCATGGTGGACGGCCTGATTGACGGTATGGCGGATTCGGCGCTTCGCTTCGGCGAGACCGTACGGCAGCCTCAAACCGGCCGGATCCGCAATTACGTGTTGTTCGCGGCCGGCGCGGCTGCGGTGGTGGTCATGGGCATTCTTCTGGTCGGTGCCATGTGACTCGCCCGCGGGCGGGTCGGCGCCGGAGTCGACAATGAACGGACGGTAACGCCGTGGAAACCCAAAGCACATTCCTTTCCTGGCTGGTCTTTCTGCCGACCATCGGGGCGCTGGGCTGTCTGATCGTGCCCCGGCAGATGATCCGGGCGGTAGCATTGCTGGCCACGCTGGTGACGCTGGTTGCCTCGCTGTGGCTGTTCGGCTCGTTCGCAGGCGGGGGAGATCCGGCCAACACGATCGAGATCTTCGGCAACAGCTACGGAGGCGCCCTGCACCACGTGCAGCGCCTGCCCTGGATCGAAGGGCAGAACTTCACCATCGAGTACTTTCTGGGCATGGACGGGCTGAGCTTCCCGCTCTTCATCCTGACCACGCTGGTAGGTTTCCTGGCTTGCCTGGCGAGTTGGAACTTCGACAAGTGGAAGATCAACAAGGGGCCTCGGGCCTACTTCGTGCTGTTCCTGCTGCTCGAGACGGGCATGCTGGGCGTTTTCGTTGCCCTGGACTTCTTCCTGTTCTACATCTTCTGGGAAGTGATGCTGCTGCCGATGTACTTCCTCATCGGCGTGTGGGGTGGTCCGCGGAAGGAATACGCGGCCATCAAGTTCTTCCTGTTCACGCTGGCGGGCAGTGTCCTCATGCTGGTGGCGCTGCTGGGGATGTACTTCTACAGCGGCGACGCCATCGACCCGCTGAAGAATCCCGCCCTGGCAGACAACGCCTACTGGAACAGCAGTTATCGCGACGGGCAGCCGTTGGAGCACGGCACCTTCGACCTGATCGAGTTGGCCACCAACGACGCGATCCAGCGGTATTTCGGATCGGCCAGCACCGTGCTGATGGGCTTCCGGTTCGCACCGCTCTGCTTCCTGCTCTTGTTCATCGGTTTCGCCATCAAGCTGCCGGCGGTCCCGGTGCATACCTGGTTACCAGATGCCCACGTGGAAGCGCCTACGCCCATCAGTATGATCCTGGCGGGCGTGCTGCTGAAGATGGGGGGCTACGGGTTCCTGCGGTTGTGCTACCCGATCTTCCCGACCGCGGGCGCGGAACTGGCCTTGCCGCTGGCCTTCGTTGGAGTGGTCAGCATCATCTATGGCGCGCTATGCGCCATGGCGCAAGACGACTTCAAGAAGCTGGTGGCCTACAGCTCCGTCTCGCACATGGGCTACGTGTTGCTGGGAATCGCGGTGATGACGGAGATGGGATTCCAGGGGGCCATGTTCCAGATGGTCGCCCACGGGATATCCTCACCCATGTGCTTCTTCCTGGTTGGCGTGATTTATGATCGAGCCCACCACCGGCGGATCAACGACTTCGGCGGGCTGTGGCTGACCATGCCCAAGTACGGTTCGATGGCGACTCTGGGCTTCTTCGCCTCGCTGGGATTGCCTGGCTTGTGTGGGTTCATTGGCGAGATCTGGGTCCTGCTGGGTACGTTCGAGGCTCGCAACACCGCCTGGGCGGCGGACTGGGCGGTGCCGATGGCGGTCGTGGCGGCGTTCGGCGTCATTCTGACGGCCGGATACATCCTGTGGCTGATTCAGCGGGTGTACCTGGGCAAGGTCCGCGAGGAGTACGCCGGTTTCCAGGAAGCGACCTCGCGGGAGATGCTTATCCTGGCACCGTTTGGCGCCTTGGCCATCGTGCTGGGTATTCTGCCCAAACAGACGCTGTTCAACTTCATGAACGGCACACTGGACTTGATGGTGGCGCACATTGACAGGTTTGTCTGACCTGCCTGGCTTAGAAGGCGCCGGCCGGCGGAACACGCCTGACGGGTGACAGCGGAATAGGGGCGGCGATACCCGAGGCGACGCGCCGCCGAAATGTTGAGATACATGGGAACAACCTTGGCTGACATCTGGATGCCCGATGGCCGGGACCTGTTCCTGTCATCGCCCGAGTTGGCGCTGGTGGGGACCATAGCGGTGATCCTGATCGCCCCGCTGATCGTGCCCCGTTCGGCTCGCGTGACGGGGTCGATCGCCCTGGTGGGCATCATCTTTGCGGGCTGGATGACAGTCCGCGTGGCCGCTGAAGTGACCGGTACCGGGCAGAGTTCGCTGTCCCCGTCGAGCGCTGCGGGCATGCTGGTGGTAGACAACCTCAGCGTCTGCTTCAAGTTCATCGTGCTCTTGTTCGCTGCCTGCGTTATAGCCTTGTGGTGGATCGGTTCGTCCGCCGAAGAACGCGACGCGCCGGAGTTCTTCGTACTGCTGCTGGGCAGCGCCGTGGGCATGATCCTGATGGTGGGCACCGCCAACCTGCTCATGATGGTCCTGGCTATCGAGTTGGCCTCGCTACCCAGCTATGCGATCGTGGCCTTCGACAAGCGCGATCGACGGGGGGCGGAAGCTTCCCTCAAGTATGCCATCTTCGGTGCGGTCAGCGCCGCCATCATGCTCTACGGGGTCAGCCTGCTGTTCGGCATGTACCAGACGCTGTCCTTCCACGATATCGCCGCCGCGGTGGTTGGCGACCTGGTCGCGGGGAGCAACTCGGTGACCGTTGCCGTGGCCCTGTTGTGCTTCTTCTGCGGTGTGGGTTTCAAGATCTCGGCGGTGCCGTTCCACTTCTGGTGTCCCGACGCGTTCGAAGGTGCCCGGATCGAGGTCACCACCTGGCTCAGCGTGGTCAGCAAGGCTGCCGGCCTGCTGTTGCTGGTCCGGCTGGTGCAGGCGGTGGCGTCCGCTGCCGTCCAGTTGCAGGCCCTTGACCGACTCGCCCCGCTGGCCTGGACCATCGGCATAGTGGCCATGGTGACCTGCACGCTGGGCAACTTCTCGGCCTACAAGCAGACTTCGGTCAAGCGACTGCTGGCCTATTCGTCGATTGCCCACGCCGGCTACATGCTGATGGCGGTGGCCATCTTCGCCGGGCCGGACGGCGGGGCTGCCAATCCCGGCGTGGCCGCAGTGCTGGTGTACGTCTTCATTTACCTGTTCATGAACCTGGGCGCGTTCGGAATCACCGGCCTGGTCTTCTGGCAGACCGGGAGCGATTCACTGGACGCCTTTAACGGGCTGGTCCGCCGCTCGCCCTGGCTGGCGGTCCCCATGCTGTTCTGCCTGATCTCGCTGGTCGGACTGCCACCGTTCGCCGGGTTCGTGGGCAAGTACTGGATTCTCTACGCCCTGGCCCAACAGGGTTCCGCTGCCGGCTGGCTGTATTGGATCATGTTCGTGGTGGCGGTGCTCAACACGCTGTTCAGCCTGTACTACTACCTGCGGGTAGTGATCCGCATGATGCTGGCCGACGACGGGCAGCCGGCCTTTCGCGTGCCACTCGGCGGCACCGTACTGGTCAACGCCTGCGGAGTCCTGTTGATAGCCATGCTGATCTTTGCCAGCCCCGTCAAGCGGGCGGCGGACGGCTATTCAGTGAACCTCTTTGAGTCGGCCACCGTTACGCTCGCCGGCGACGATGCTGACCAGGCGGTGGCGACCGCTCCGCAGCAATGATGGACCATACACAGGGCCAACAGCAGATGCCGAACGACACCCTGGTGTGCAGCATTCTCAACGATCTTCTGTCTCTGGAAGCTCGCTCACTCCTGCGCCGGTTGGCCGAAGCAGAGCCGTTCGTGGAAGCAGGCGAGATCGAGGCCGGTGAGGCGGTGCGGCGGATGGTGGCGGAGCAGGAGCGCGATCGGCAGCGCCTGGCCCAGACGCTGCTTGACCTGGGAGGTGAGCCTCGGCTGGTGGCCAGTGACATAACCTCAGCCGATCTGCACTACGTCGAGCTGCCGCGCTTGTTGCCCCGGGTGATCGCCTGTCAGGAAGACCTGGTCGCCCGTTACGAGCAAGCGGTTCCGGCAGTGGCGGAGCACCCTCTGGCGGCAGAGGTCGTTTGCGACGTGGCCGATCACAGACGGGCCCACCTGGACTACCTGCGCAAACTCGCCGCCAGCCTTGCCACGAGCTGAGCCGCGATTCCTTCTCCCCCCCAAGGCAACGCGTTACGCCGTCGGGATTATGGTCAGACTGGCACGCTGAACGTCAGCCCGTCGTAGGCCAGGGCGATGTTGTCCGGGAGTTGGTCGCTGATAGTCTGGTGCTTGATCTGGTGGGCGATGTGCGTGAAGTAGGTTTGACGGGCTCCTACGCGGTGGGCGGTTTCGATGGCCTGCTCGATATTGAAGTGCGTCGGGTGAGGACGGAGGCGGACCGCGTCGAGGACGAACACGTCCAGATCCCTCAGGCGGGCCATGGACTTCTCGGGGATGTAGTTACAGTCCGTGCAGTAGGCGAAGCGGCCGAAGCGGTAGCCCATAACCGGGAGGGGGCCATGCATGACCGGGATGGGTGTCACGGCCAGGCCAAAGAGCGTAAACGGCTCATCGTCGATGGGCACCAGGTTCAGGGCCGGCTTGTGGGAGGGGTACTCCGAATCCTCCTCAAATGCGTAGACGAACATCTGGCGGACGTAGTCGAGCGTGTCCTGCGTACCGTAGCAGTTCAGCTCGGCGTCCATGAGCCAGTTGAACCGCCGCACGTCGTCCAGGCCGGCCACGTGGTCGGCGTGGTGGTGGGTGTACAGGATGGCTTCGGCCCGGTCGATCCTGTTGGCCACGCACTGCAACCGCAGTTCGGGAGTGGTATCGATCAGTACCGTGTGACCGCCCCAGCGCACGGCGATGCCGGGCCTGGTGCGTTTGTCACGCGGGTCGTCCGAGGTGCACACCTCGCAGTCGCAGCCGATCATGGGGATGCCGTGTGACGTCCCGCTTCCCAGGAAGATGACCTGGATACTGGATTGCTGGTCAACCATGAGGGCCTCTGTTCGCTCCGGCCGTGTTCGGGCACCATACACTACGTCAACCGGCGTCATCCCGCAACGTCGTCGCGGGCCGCTCCAGGTTGACGGCATGCGCGGGGGCTGCTACCGTCCGCCCGCGATGCGAGTCTCTGAACTGATAAGGGAACTGAGGCGGCGAGTTCGGCGCGCGACCGGCATGGCCACGGGTCGATTCCTGTCTATCGTGTTGGCGGACG
>JANQGB010001392.1 GCA_028277545.1 Phycisphaerae bacterium
CTTGGCAACGAACATGCTCAATCTCCAATGTTTACGCCGTTAACATCGTGCCCCAAAGAATGGGCCTCTCATTGGGCCAGACCCAGTAATAAGCGCTGCATGGATCGCCTGAATGCCGCACGCAGTCGCCTCGGGTGGTCCCCGAAGCGTCCGGACCGGTGCAGGCAAGCCAGCCCGTGGGCGTGCGACCAGATAGTCAGCGAAGTCTCCAGAACGTCATCCGACCGCAACTCGCCGCGCTCCATGGCCTTGGCGACCAGATCCATGAGGATGTTGAAAGTCGCCGACTCGCGTCGTTGAAAGTCGTCGGGATAGCGACGCGCGTCCGCCCTGGGTAGCACGAACATGAAGTCGAAATACTGGGGGTGCTTGACGGCGAAGTCCACGTAGCACTCCAGCAGTCGCAGCAGCGCCTCACGGGCCGTCCCGGCCCTCCGGGCTCGGCGCATGCCCGCCTCCAGGATGGAGAATCCCTCCTCAACGACGGCGGCCAACAGAGCAGCTTTGCCGTTGAAATGGCGATAAACCGCCGTCGGACTGATACCTACGTCGGCGGCCACGCGCCGCATGGAGATACCGTCCACGCCCTCGCTTACGAAGATGGCACGGGCCGCACCGCAGATCCGTGTTCGCGTGTCAGCCATGTTAACACCGTTAACACGCCCTGAAAGCAGAGTCAAGCATCGCTCGTACGAACCTGTCGGCCAAGTCCCGGGTTGCGAGCGCCAGACCGGTGTCCGCTCTTCGGCGTGGCCAGCGTCGGCAACGACCCGACCTGACCGACGGCGGGCCTGACCTAGATCATCGATCGCCTTGAGAAGCTACGCCCTCGGCGACGCGGGGCCACGTTCAGGACCCGCAAGGACATCCGCGCCCGGAGCGTCCTGCGTTTGAGTCGTCAGCCTTATGTCTGGCCAGAGCTGATGCCTCGAAGACGGGCCCCGGTGGACGTTCAGCTGGCGACGGTGCGGCCGCCCACGAATACCGATAGACGTCTGGTGTGCCAGCGAGTGCGGGCTCGGCCGACGTCTTCCCGGTCTGCCTGCTTGGTTGGCCATGAGAGCTGCGGAGCCCAAATATAATCTCCGGACATAAGACTTATCTTGATTCAGCCTGAACGTGGATTCTGTCCGTCGCGGACAGCGGCCAGGGGGCGCCATATCTGATCGATATGCAACAGATCTTGGCTCGACAGTGCTGTCAGGTACCACTCCGGGTTCTTAGGGGCCGTGGGCGTCCGCCTACGTGCGTACCGCGTGAGAGTCGGCGGATCGTTAGGCGCCGCTACGTGCACAGAACTGGAAATGAGAGGCGCTCTTGGCGAGAATGGCAACATGGACCCAACGCGGCGACGCAACGATGCCGAGTGCGCTTCCGCTGGCGACGCCGATGCGCTGCAACGACTCATCGTTCGTTGCCACGAGCCCCTGCGTCGGGCCGTAGTTCAAGCCAGGTCGGCGGCGATGTCTACGCACATAGACCCAGACGACGTCCTCCAACAAGCGTACGTGACGGCCTTCAAGGCACTCTGTGAGAGATCGGCCGACGATGTAGACTCACACACACTCTCTGGAGCCGATGCGGATGGCCCGGCAGCGCGTCGCCCCGCTGAGCGTGTGAAGTTTGAAAACACCGAGCACTTCTATGCCTGGCTGGAGACCGTCGCCCTACATCGCTTGCGGGACGCGGAGCGGGCGCTGAGGCGGCAGAAACGCGACGTAGCCCGCGAGGTGGCTCTGCTCGGTCAACCGTGCGAATCGTACCCGGATCTCGTCCGGGAGTTAGCCGGGGATGACCCAACACCCAGCCGCGCCGTAGCTCGTAACGAGGCCGTGGCAGCCGTGATGTCGAGCTTGGCCAGGCTGCCTGACAACCAGCGCAAAGTGATCCGCTGGCGGTTCCTACAGGGTGTATCCTTCACTGAGATCGCACATCGTCTGGACAAATCCGAAGATGCCGCTTACATGCTATGCCATCGCGGTCTGAAGATGCTGCGAGGTCTGCTGGTCTCGATCACCAGGTATCTGACGAAGCTCTAGTGCACCACCTAATCAAGACCTCCTCTCTGAAAAAGTCCGTTAGATTCGATCCGGCGCGCCGTCTTCTGAGATGAGGAGGGCTTCAGGTCGCGCCATGGCGTGGTCGTCACGCTTGGCGCGCCAGCCAGGACATCTGATTCAGAGGAGGCCTAGGATGCGAACTTTCGAACGACTCTTGAGGAGCGGCGGTGTGGTATTACTCTGCGGGCCGCTGGCAGTCTGGTGTAGTCCAGCCGGGGCGGACACCCTCGTTGCGGAGAGTTTTGATAGCGGGGCAATCGACGAGTCCCGGTGGGTCCAATTCGGCTTCCCACCTCCGGAGGTCCATACGGAGCCTCCCGCACTTGGTGGTGGATCCCTGGACAACAACGGTGACGTCTCCTACGCCAGCGGGGTCGTCACCTTGAACACCTTCACCCTTGTCCCGGACATCAGCATCAGCTTCTCTTCGCACCTTCATGCGGTCGACTGGTGGACCCCGAGCCTGAACAGCCACAATGATGTGTGGTTGACCGACGCCGCACTGGAAGAATTCAGCCCTACCCACACCCCTGAGTCCGTCGGACCATGGATCCGCCACCACGGCGGCGCCATTGGGGCGGGCTCCGACTCGGGGATGACGACGTACTTCAACGGACAGCCAATCGTGGACGGCGAGAATCGATTCGAAGCTACGATCCGCGAATGGGTGGATTTCAGAATGGACTTTCTGCCGAACGGAGCCGTGAACTTCTACCGCCGAGGCCAGGAGAACGGCGGCGTGTGGCCGGACGAACCAGAGGTGTCCTCCGATCCGGGATTCGTCTCCGCGTATTACGGAACCGACGTGCGCCTGGTGGCTGCGGGAAAGACGTTTGACACCGTGCACTTGCTGGACAACATCGTCGTCACGCCTGAGCCGAGTACGCTTGCACTTGTAGGGCTCTGTGCCCTGGGTCTTGCCGGTCGTCGCCGCTGAGACGCTGCGCCAGCAGCAGAGAGTGCTGACCTCGTGGGCTGCCTGACGTCTGGTAGGGCAGCCCACAGTGTTTGCCGAGTATGATGAACGTGCGGCTGGCGCGGTCAGTCGTGAGCCGGCACCAAACGCCTCCAGTGCGCGTGCCAGATCTCCGATTCATGCTCACCGCTGGGTTCGACACGGGTCAGGTGGAGGTCCACATCGAAGACGAGCACGGCGCCGAGACTGGTTTGTGGGTCGAGAATATCCGCGTGGATGGTGAGGACCTCGTCGCTCTCGTATACCGACTGAATCGTCTCGAATCTGAGAGCCGGGCGGGCTCGACTGCCGTCCCCCAACTTCGATGTGTCAGCCGTCACGTCATCTGGGTCGCGCCGGGGCAAGGGCAGGAAGAAGCCATATGCGTGGACGCCCGCCAGCGGTTTGTAGGGAAGTTGGGCAATCCGCGGCGGGCCAATTCCGCCGTTCATCTCGGCGGGGTCGAGGATCATGAGCGCGGGCACCCAACTACTCCAGTCAATCGGCTTCTCAAGCTCCTGCTCGGCGCGTGGCGGGTGGTCGAAATCGTCGAGGACGTTGTTGCATCCGGCCGCAATGAGCGCCGGGCGCTTTGGCCCAAAGAAGTCGGGCGAGAGGACCACATGGTTGATATGGCCGCTGTGATAGAATCCGGATAAGATCGCCCCACCTCGGGGCTCGAGAACAGCCAACTGCGTGGGCCCCGCAGTCTCGAAGGCGACGGCGATGATCTCATCTCCTGGATGCTTATCCACATCGCCAGTTGCAAAAAGCACGCTGGACCATACCATCGGCTGACCGCAATCGGGCCAGCGGGTGTCACGGTCGCCGGGCAACCAAGCCCCCCATAACTCCTCGGAGCCTCGATCGTAGGCTATCATGTTGCCGTTGGTCTGAGCGGCGCGCAGGCCGAAGACCACTGCTTGTTCCCGGCCAGAGTCGAGGTCGATGAGCGGGGTTCCTTCCAGCGAGGAGATGTGTGCTCCGGAAGGAAGCTCGACGAACGGCGTGAACGATCCGGCGCCTTCATAGCGAACCTCGAGCACGTCGTCTCTTCCTGGCTTCAAACGAGCGTCCACGATGCGCCGCGTGTCGGCGAATAGTCCGCTCATGGCCCAGGCGAGCAACACTGCACCAAGCGCACCGACGACCGCCAATGCCGTGCGTCGCCGCCGCACGTCGCGCGGCAACACCGGCCGCACTGGCTTTGCGGACTTCAGCACGGCGAGTGCTTCGCGCGCCGATGGCAGACGATCGTCCGGCGCCTTGGCCATCAATCTCAAGGCCAGGCTGGCCAAATGCGGATCAGCGCCGTCGTT
>JANQGB010001433.1 GCA_028277545.1 Phycisphaerae bacterium
CATCGGCCTGCATCAACGCGACTCGCGCCGCCTGGCCTCCACCCTCACCCGACTGGCCGACATGGGCAACACGGTGCTGGTCGTCGAGCATGACGAGGAGTTGATCCGTGCCGGCAGCCACATCATCGACATAGGGCCCGGCGCTGGCGCCCACGGCGGTGAGGTCGTGGTCACCGGCACGCTGGACGAGGTGCTGGCCTGCGATCGCTCGCTTACCGGCAAGTACGTCAGCGGGCGCTTCTGCATTCCCGTGCCCGAGGAGCGACGCCCCACCGAGCCCAGCCGTTCGCTGCGCGTGATCGGAGCCAGGGCCAACAACCTGAAGAACATCGACGTGGGGTTCCCGCTGGGCTGCTTCATCTGTGTGACCGGGGTCTCCGGCAGTGGAAAGAGCACCCTGGTCTCGCAGATTCTGCTGCGGGCCCTCAAGCGGGTAATCAACGGATCCGGCCCCAGGCCCGCCCCCTTCGAGCGACTAAGCGGAACCAGCCAGGTCGATAAGGTCATTGAGATCGACCAGTCACCGATCGGCCGCACGCCGCGCAGCAACCCCGCCACCTACGTCGGCGTGTTCGACCTGATCCGGCAGCTCTACGCCCGCACCCGCGAGGCCAAGATTCGCGGCTACTCCGCCGGGCGCTTCAGCTTCAACGTCAAGGGAGGCCGCTGCGAACAGTGCCAGGGGCAAGGCACGAAGCGCATCGAAATGCACTTCCTGCCCGATGTTTTCGTGACCTGCGAAGCCTGCAGCGGCACGCGCTATAACCGGGAGACACTCGAGGTGCGATACCGGGGCAAGAGTATCGCCGATGTCCTGGACTTGCGCGTCGAGGAGGCCAACGAGTTCTTCGCCAGCTTTTCGAAGATCAGGCGACTTCTGCAGGCCCTGGCCGACGTCGGCCTGGGGTACATCACCTTGGGCCAATCTTCCGTCACTCTCTCGGGTGGCGAGGCCCAGCGCATCAAGCTGGCCGCCGAGTTGGGCAAGACGCCGATAGGCCACACCATGTACATCCTCGACGAGCCGACCACCGGCCTGCACTTCGCCGACGTGCACCACCTGCTCAACGTCCTCAACCGGCTCACCGGCCTGGGACACACCGTCCTGGTGATCGAACACAATCTCGAGGTGATCAAGGTGGCCGACTGGGTGATCGACCTGGGGCCCGAGGGGGGAGACGGAGGAGGCCACGTCGTCGTCGAGGGTCCGCCCGAGCGGGTCGCCTCCCATCCGGACAGCTACACGGGCAAGTACCTGGCCGCTCGACTCGAGCCGGGCGAGTTGACCACCGCTCCGGCTAAGGGGCGGCGCGCGGGCCGGCGCAGCGCAAGAAAGTGATGAACCTCTCCACCGGGTGAAAGCCGTCAAGCCGCCCGGCCACCTCGCCGTCTGGAGTGAGGATCACGTAGGCCGGCACGCCCTGGACGGCGAACCGACTTGCCAGGGCCTCGTCCTTCCAGGCATCCACGCGCACCGTCTGCAGGCTTTCCAGCGCGGTCTGCACGTCCGGGTGGCTGAGGACTTCACGATCCATACGAACGCAGTAGGGGCAACTCGCCGACGAGAACTCAACCAGCAGCGGACGCCCCGTCTCCGCCGCCGCCTGGCGAGCCGCGTCAAAATCTGTGGCCCACTCTGTACTGAAGGACCCGCCGCGGAACGATCCGAAGTAGACTACCGCCGCCGCCAAGACCACCAGCCACAACCACTGGTTGCCGCCGGTCCGCAATCGCCTACGGGTATGTTGTGCAGTAATTTCAGCCATCACCTGTAATAATCGGCCAGCCGCCGCCAAGATTCCCACTTGCCCGGGCCCGACCGGCCGAATTAGCCCGACCGCTGCGCCGCAGGTGTGAGAGCGCGCCAACCTGTGATGTCGTCGCCCGGCTTATCGGCCCGCGGAACGGGAACGGCCGGGCCTCCCCCCTGCCGCCGGGTAACATTGCCATCCTGGTCGCCACACGACAAAATACCCGCTCAGAACGCCGGGGATATTTCTTACTGGAGGAGAGCGTATGAACCTCAGCGCGTTACAGC
>JANQGB010001467.1 GCA_028277545.1 Phycisphaerae bacterium
CCGATCTGGCACTCGTCAGGGATGCCATCGCCGACGCCGCCGAACTGGCAGTCCTCAGAAGTTCCGCACGGAAGCAGGCTGCAGTCGCCCGCCGAGCAATCGACGTCGCAGAGGTCCAGGATGCCGTTGCTGTTGCAGTCTTCCTGGCACTCGTCAGGGATACCGTTGCCATCGATGTCGTAGCTGGCACCCGTGCCAATGTCGCACTCGTCCGGAACCATGTTCTCGTTGCAGTCGAGGCTGGTCTCATCAGCGATATCGCACTCATCGGGGATACCGTTGGTGTTGCAGTCCTCTTCGCACTCGTCCGGAATCATGTTCCCGTTGCAGTCGAGGCTGGCACCGGTTGCGACGTCGCAACTGTCCGGATAACCGTTGGTGTTGCAGTCGTTGAGATCACAGACCGAGGCGTGACCCAGGAAGGTGCCGTCGCAGTCGCCTTCGATGATGTCATCATCGCAGCCGACGCTGGTGCAGCAGGCACCGACAGCGTCACCGACCATAACGGTGTAGTCTTCGATCTCGCCATAGGTGGACGACTCACAGGCATCGGGCGGCCAGGCGTTGTACTTCTCGACCACGCGCATGGTGGTCGGCCCGCCGAGAGCCGAACCCGGAACGGTGACGTCGAAGCTGGTGTACCAGACCTCGACACCAGGCTCCTGACCGCACTCGCCGTCGGTACGCTCGGAAGCGTCGAAGACGTAGTCCTGGTTCCAGTCGACCCAGACACTGACGCACTGGGTCCACTGACCCGGAGGCGAAGTGCCGACACCCACGGTCATGGGAACGACCATACCCGGCGAGACGAAGGCCGTCTGGTCACGGTAGTCGCCGTAGCTGCAGCCACCGCCCTCGATACCGGTGATGTTGTCGATCTCGTTGAACTGGACCTGAGCGATCCAGTCGTCCGTGGCATTGGTGTAGCACGCGTCACAGTAGGACGGAGCGCCGGGGCACTCGAAGGTGGGATCGTCGCAGCTTTCGCCACCGTACCAGCCGGTGCTCTCGCCCAGGGCCAAGCAGTCGGCCTGGAAGAGGTCGCCCTCGCACTCGTAGAAGTGCGGCGGCTCATCGCCCCAGCAGCAGGCGCCCAGAAGCTGCCCGCACAGCGGGTCAAGATCGACACAGAGCGTGTCGTGGGCCCAGCGGCCAACGCCGGCGCAATCCTGCGGGGTGACGTTGTCGGTGCAGGCGCCGCTGAAGTCGTCGCAGCAAGCACCGTACAGCGGCTCGGTTGTGCAAAGCTGGACCATGTTGGCCACGACCTTCGCCCATTCGCCCGAACCGAAGACGTTTGCGGTGTTGCCGGCGCTGTAGAAGACGGCGTTGTCAGCACGATAGCCGTGCGTCGGCGAGCCATCCAGATAGGTCCCGTCCAATGCGCCGGTACCCTGGACGCCACTGATGTGGTCCCGGTAGTCGGACGCATAGTCGCCAACATCGATGTGGATGCAGGTAATGCCGTCACCAGCGTAGCTGTCGGTGGTGGTGGCGTACCCGTCGGCGATAATCGGGCAGTAGTCTGGCGTCATGATACGTCCCTCGAGCCAGTTGTTCTGGACTGTCTCGAAGGTCCACTGTCCCAGGATCGCCTTGCCACCGGAATCAACGTAATCGGCGAGGTTGTCGCCCATGAGTACGTTGTCCGCGTAGCCATAGTTGACCCAGGTGAGCACCGCGGCGTAGTTCTGCATGTCCGCCACGGTCGGGGTGCCGATCCGCGCGTCGAAGTAATCGACCGGGGCGCCACCCAGCAGGCCCGAGAGCTCAGTACGGAACGCGGCATTGTCAGCTTCGGTCCAGGCGCAAAGGACGCCGGTGAAGCTACCACGCTGCGAACTGAGAACGTGCCCGGTGGAGACCATACGACGCAGTTTGCCAACGTTGGTCATTACCAGCTCGTCGGAGACGACGGGGAGAGCCCGGCCGTCCGGAGCTGCGTTGGCCCCATGTGCCTCGACGGGAGCCGCCTCGGGCGCCTCCTGCAGAGCCACATTCGATGGGCCGGCCTTGACTACCCCTGAGACGCTCAGCGCTGCCGGCTCCTCCGCGCTTGAGGTCCCCACCAAGACGCCGACGCTTAAAAGCACGGCGCTACAACAGATGAGCACGCTCCTCTTCCTGTTCATGCCCTAGCTCCTCCTGCTGCTAACCCAAGAAAAAGACTCTCGGCAAAGCGCACGCTTTGCATTGCCTGCGCAAACCGCCACACACGGTGCCGAACGAAACAAAATGCTCTTTTCAACTGCGACCTGCCTGCCGAGCGCCTGCCCGACCAGCAAGCGCTCAAAAACGCGAATAGTGACGAGCCATTTTGCCAGTATGGGGGACGGGTACCGATCGTGGCGACCACCGGTTAGAGCCTGCCCGCAGACTCACGCGGCGAGCGTGCTGTGCGGAGGAAAAATTCCGTGAGGCATCGGTAAACCGGTCGGTCACTTCTCCCACCCTCAACTAACAACTCAGGCCCAGTTTAGCACATTGAGAACTTCCAGGTCAACCCTGAAAGCGAACTGAACGAGGGGCTTTTTTGGGACAATTGGCACCCTTTGGTCCGTCGCCGGCGTCGCCCGGCCGGGCCTTCTTTCGTGGCCCGGCCGGACGCGCCTGCGCCTAATTCGGACACATTCAGTTCTATTTGGTCACCGGAACGAGAAAAGCATCTGCTAGATGCTGCTCGTCCGGGGCGTACTCGGTGATCAGCGGGGCGACGTTCCGCATCAGTGCCTCGACGTCGGCCACGGCCAACCGGTCGCCGCCCTTGACGGCTGCGGTGTTGATCTGCTCGGCGGTAAAGGGCTTGATGCCAGCCTGCTCGGCCAGGGCCCGCTCGGCCTTGACTTTCTCGGCGTCCACGCGCTCCGGCAGATCGGGCGTGCCGAACCAGATGGGATCCTTGGTCAGATCGACATCACCCGGCACGACGGCAACCACGTAGCCGGAGCCGTAGCCGATGTTGATCCGCTCGGCGGTCTGGCTGCCGACGTACAGGACGGGCTCGGCCACCTGACGCGAGACGACCAGGGACGGATCGACCTTCAGGACCAGCAGCACGCCGGACGTGACCTGCGGCCGCTCCTTGCACCAATTGAAGGTATATCCGTTTTCCAGGGTGAAGGGGCGGACCAGAACCACGTCGTCCACCGGTGCGGGCGTGGCCGGGATGGGCGGCGGGCCGGCCACCGCTGTTGATGCCACTGCCAGCGTACAGAGAGACAAGAGTATAGCTTTCATCGGGTTGTGTCCTTTCTGCTTCATGTCGTCGCTCGGTTCGATACGCAAGCCTCGCGATTGCTTCAAAACCGTGCCGACCTAGTCGACACACAGCACCTCGAAAATCCGGACTGCGTCGATCCCGCCCTCGTCGATCGAGTTGCTGGGATTGTCCGTGGCATCGAACCGGATACGCATCTGCGAGGTCAAATCCACGCCGTAGTCGGTGAAGTAGACGGTCTTTTCGACCCACTCGGGGGTATCCAGGGCGGTCTCGATGAGCGTCCAGGTGGCACCGTCGTCGTCGGACACCCAGACGTCCAGCGGATCGCCGTCGTCATCGTCATTATGCCACCAGCGGGCGTACTGCAGCACGGGATTGCTGGTCGCGCTCAGGTCGAACATGGGTGACATGAGCATGGTCGGGCCGCCGTCCACGTCGGAGTTGCCGGGTACGTTGTCGGTGAGGGTGGCGCGCCAGGCTGAGC
>JANQGB010001468.1 GCA_028277545.1 Phycisphaerae bacterium
GACCTGGGCACCGAGTCTTGTGATCTGGAGGGCAGGGAGTTATGCTACGATGACCAGAACCGGTTCATCGTGGTGCCGGACGGATCCGAGGGCGAGCTATGCGCAGGCGTTCGGTGGTGACTATCGCCAGGTGTGTGTCAGCTGCCGTCGCAATACTGTTGTCATGAGTATGGGCCACAAGCTATCAACCTACGGTCAGGATGGTCTTTCATCGTGACGCAAACCTGATGGGTTACGTTGCAGAGGGGTGGCTGTGCGTTGCCGTGGCACCAGCTGCCGTGAAGATGTTCCCTAATCCGTGGGCCGGACATGGTGCGTACTACAACGTTGCGCCGGTTCGATCGCGGGGGGACACACTGGTCCTAGTTCCACTCTGGTCCGTGATCCTTCCGTGTCTTTTGCTAACGAGCTACTCTTGGTTGCCGCCCTACGTACGGTGGCAGAGGAGACGGCGAGGACTGTGTGCAGAGTGCGGATACCTCTTACGTGGGCTGCCTACTGCACGTTGCCCGGAGTGCGGGCGTCCGTTCGATCTTGACGATCCAACGACATTCGCAGTCCAGAACGCGGCAGCGAAGCGCCGATGGGATGATGTGAACAGGCCCAACTTCTGGTTGTATCTGCTTCTATTTGGCATTCCTGTACTCGGGACCGTCATCGGAGTGATAGCGCGCCTGATGTCAGCCAGGTAAAGCATCTACACGTACGACGCTCAGGGTCCTCGGGGCAGGACATGGGCACCAACTTTTGAGATCTGGAGAGCACGGAATTGTGCTAGCATGATAAGGAGGCGTGGTTGGACGGATACTACGAGTGTCGGTCCGGGTAACGATGGGAAGCACATGAGACGATAGTGTTGGGGTCATATGTGGCGCCGAGTAGCTCTATTCATGTGTCTGGTCGTGTGGGGAGCGTCCACGTGCGCCTGGCTAGCCCAACGGTCTGGCCCGAGAGTACTCTATATGGACGCGTGGGAAGATCCCTTTCATTTGGCGCGCGCAGAGGATTTCCTTCGGAGAGCCTTCAGGGCCGAAGTGGACGAGCCCGCTGATGTCGACTGGTTCGTGATGGCATCACACGGCAAGTTGTCGATTACACGGCTCAAGAGGGCGCGTCGCACCCATCCGTTGACTTCTGAGCCGCACTTCGACAGGCTAAACTACGTCACGGTGTTTGGCGGTAGATGGGACGTGCCACTAAGACCTGTGGTGATTGCCAGTGGGGCGCTGGCGGCGATCCTGTTTCTGAGTCCACGTGTTCGCAGTTGGTGGCGGGTCCGGCACAATCGCTGCGTCCGGTGCGGGTACAGCTTGGTAGGTCTGCACGATCCACGATGTCCAGAGTGTGGAACGCAGTTCTCGGCGCGGAACTGCCTGCACCGCTAGGCATAGCGACAGTAGAGTCGGTCCGGGAGCGTCGTTTCATGTCGCCTCACCGCATTCGGGGCACACACCGCTTGTGTTGCCAGTGAGGTCGTAGCCGCAGGCGAGGCAGCGGCCCTCTCGTCTTCGGCGCCACCTTCGTCGCGGGCTCCGAGCGAAGGCCAGCGCCGGGTAGGCGGCCAAGAGAACCACCGGCAGCCACAGCGGGCAGTGAATCTCGTAGATTCGCATGCCGCAATTCATCTTCCCTCTGGCAATCCAGACGCCTGCCACGAACCAGAAGTCCGAGTGCAGATTCGGTCCGCCAGGGGGCCCATCGCAGTGGTAAATCAGCGCCGGACGACCATTGGGTTCGTAATAGAGCGAGAGGATGGGGCGGCCGGCGAAGCGAGGATGCTGCCTGCTATGCCAATGTACGGGTAGCCACTGGTCGATGATAGCTCCGGCTAGCAGTGCCACGGCGGCTAACGTCAACAGCACGGCGATTGCCTTACGGATCATGGCGCCATCACCTTGCGCCCACATTCCGGGCAAGTACCCGAGACGTTGCCGGTGAGGTTGTAGCCACAGAATCTGCAGTGTCCTGACGGAGGTCGGCGGTCGCAGAGCCACAGGATGGCCGTGGCGGCACCAACGGGCAACAGGCCCATCCAGATCGGCAGCCAACCGCTACTACCGCCGTTTCCTGCCCACGATCCCGGCAGCCATGCTACGTTCAGGCTGGGACTCCATTCGAACGACCATCCAGGATCACAATGCAGGGTGATGAGGTGAACAGTGCCGTTAGTCAAGAAAGCAAACACGCCCGTATCGAGTGGAGCCTCCTGATCGACCTTGTGGATCGGACCATACCCCAAGGAACCCAGCAAACTGAAGCCCCACAGGGATGCCAGCAGGAGGCAGGCCAGCAGACCCACCCACTTCGGCCACCTCAGTGACAGGGGCCTCTGGCGGTGAACGAGTGTTCGGACAACAACAATGGCGGGGAAGATCAGACTCAACACCAAAGGCAACCACGGTCGCACGGTAACCCAGACGGCGGCCGCGTCGTCGTTTGGGGGAGGAAGCGACATGCCCAGACTCGCAGCTTCTGCCTCCCATGTCGCCCATCCAGCGTCACTCACCCATGACCGGGTGTCGATTTCCACGCCCGGTAGTGACCAGCTGTTTGGCATCCTGTCTTTGAGATCCTCAAACGGGTAGATGAACGAGACGCCAACCTCGCCTCCACCACACGCCCAATTCCAGCCCCACGGAGTCGCAGGTTTCCAGGGGATCTGGATGGCAGGACTCACTCCCCAAGCGACAAGTGTCGTCGGGGCTTCCAGAAGGCACACCAACACCACCGCCCACTTCAGAATCCGCCGTGTCCGGGAGCGTCGTTTCATGTCGGTTCCCCGCACTCTGGGCACCGCGGCCCGGGCAGCCCCGTCAGATTGTACCCGCAGTGGATGCAGAGGCCGCGTTTGCGGCGTCGGTGACGACGGAGGGGACAGCGGATGAAGACGACTGTGGGGTAGGCCGCAAAGACGAGCAATGGGCACCAGAGTGGAAAGAAGAGGTAGCCGGTAGCGCACGCGGCAAAGCTCCGGTCGTGCACGTCCCAGGGCGGCACTGCCAGTCCGAAGCGGGCGAGATTCGTTTGCTCCCTAAAAGATGGAGAGGACAGAGGGCCAAGAGGAACGACGATCTTCCGCCACGCACGTGGTGAAACAGCCGGCGGACAAACGATCCGATCTTCGTGTCGCTCGAGCGGCGGCAACGACGACTCAGAACGCCTCATCCTGCCTATCGTGACGCAAAGACCACCTCGATTTGCCCTGGCAATCACGAGCGTGTCTGCGGTGTCGATGACGTCCCACGAGCGGCAGAGTGGTGAGCTGTCACTGAAGCTGAGCGCCAGGAGATGGGCCGTGCCAAGTGACAGCAGTACCAGGACCACGATGACGGCCTTGCGGATCATGTCGCCTCCGGGCACCCAGCATGCCGCGCGGGTCGTTCAAGTGTAAAATGACCTTCGATAGCACCGCTCTAGACTGGCCAAATAGAGGCATTTTAAGCGGCTCGGCCGACCTGAGCCACCCGCGGCGCCTGTGCGTCGAGCAGGCAGCGATTCTGTAGCTCCTGCGGGATTGTGTGGGGGCGGACGCGCCGAAGGCCAAAAAATTTGAATTCTGGCGAGCGCGCTACGTGAATGACGCTAATCCCTATAGAGGCCCAAGCTGCAGGCCGGGCCGACGACAGGGGCCAACGATGCAGGCAAGTAGCGAACTGACGACGCGGCGGCTGGCAGCGATCACACTCGCCCAGGCTGCCAAGAGATTGAGCACGACGGACTTGATAGAGTTAGCCGTCACGATCGACCGGCTGGTGAGCGGTGAGTTTGGACCCTATCGCCCGGGCAAGGATGAGCCACATTCGGGGCACGTGCCTGACACGTTGCCGATGAGGTCGTAGCCACAGGCTTGGCAATGGCCGGGGGGTGGGCGTCGCACTGGCCAACAGAGACCGATCAACGTGCCAACGCAGGAGTAAAGCAGCGAGTTTAAGGCAGCGACCTTAAGGCTCGGCGTTATTGCTTGACCTTCGCGCAATGCAATCGGAGCTATGGCGGGGAACGACAGAATCATAAAGACCCTCCAGCCTGTCGCCGTCAGAAGGACCACGACCATGCCTGCCAGGGCGCCCAGCAAGAAACCTACCTTCATGGCTGGCCTCATCTTCGATTCGGAGACCTCGTGCAAAGAAGGTGCAAGGCACATGCTGCGGCCAGGAGAGAACCGCCCGCTATGCTGCTGAGATGCACCGAGGTCGGCGACGCCGGAAAAAGGTGTTTCTTGGTTGCGTGCGTCGCCTTGGGCATAACCAGCCACACGATGACAAGAGCGGCTTCTCGGCTCACGTTGACTCTCCACATTCCGGGCACACGCCCGATTCGTTGCCGGTGAGGTCGTAGCCGCAGGATTGGCAATGGCCCTTCGGTGATCGGCGGTCGCAGTGCCAGAGGACGGCGGTGGGGAGGACAAGAGCTAGTAGAGGCAACCAGAGCGGCACGCCCCAACTTCTGGTCCATCCGAACCAGGCGTCCCACCCCTTAGGCCAGGTCAAGCCGTAGGTGTGTTCAAGACGACTCGATCCCATCACGAAGTGCCACCCGGTGTACTTCTCATCAGGATCGTAGAGATGCCACAGCCAAACTTGCCCATCGATGATTACAGGAGCCCACTCCTTCCATGCCAACCCTGCGTACCATTTCAGGCTGAAGCCCCACGCCACCACGATCAGTACGCACGCTGACGTCCCCGCCCACTTCAGAACCCGCCGTGTCCGGGAGCGTCGTTTCATGTGGCCTCGCCGCACTCCGGGCAGGTGCCCGACACGTTGCCGGTAAGGTTGTAGCCGCAGATGCGGCATTCAGGGAACTTGTCCCGTGAGCGATCCCTAAGGCGATAGGCGAACAGGAGGACGAACAACGCCATCGCGATAACACCGGCGTCACCACTGAAGAAGCTCAACGTGGACAAGAAACCCGATCCCAACTTCAGTTGATCGGTGGCCAGCAGTAGTACGGCCACGGAAGGATGAACGAAGGTTGCAGCCAGGCTAGCCCACGCCACCGCAACGATGCGCGCCGGGCGCTTAAGAAGCAACAACCCGCACACGAAGAACATGGCCACGGTCACGAATCGCCCAAGCTGCCAGACGAGAAACAGCAAGTCGGGAGAGATCGTTGGCCAACCGGAATCTCGGAGCATCTGCGGATAGCCCTGATCGCCCTCGGCAAAGAGGAGCACAATGTGGGCCATTGTCCCTGCCGCGCCAACCACGAGCAGATAGCCCGCTATCAGAGTGATTGCCGGTCGCCGGAGGGTATCGGCTCGATGCACAAACCAGAGCGCTAAGGCCGGCACCGCATACGCTGCCAGGTCTCTGAGGACGACGGACGACTTCACGGCCCATCCGGGGTAAAGCGACCCCCTTGTGAGCCACTCTCCAAGAGAAGTGAGAGAGTTGAGTGTGGCTCCGACGATCAATGCGATCGCAACCGTGAGCGCTACACGCTTGACTCTTGTCGGATGCATCCAAAGCAGCAGTCCGGCAGCGAGAGTGACGACTTCCGTCAGACATAGCCACAGGTATCGAGATGGGTCAGTCCACGCCCACGGGGCGGTCCAATCGTAGTCAGCCAAGAAGTAGCGCCGGATATGCCAGAGCAGATTATACTGTGTAGGCAACTTCAGTACGATGTAGAGCGTCCCGAACAGACCATTGATGCACAGATATCCCGTGAACAGGATCAGCCAAGGAGGCCGGTACGCTAGGGCGTTGCGTGTATCTCGGCTTCGCATGGCGGCACCAGCAGTGTCCAAGGGGTAGTAGTCATGTCGCCTCCCCACATTCGGGGCACCGCGGCTCGGGCAGCCCTTTCAGACTGTACCCGCAATGGATGCACAGGCCGCGTTTGCGGCGGCGGTGGCGGCGCAGCGGGCCGCGGATGACGAACGTCGTCGGATAGGCGAGGAGAACGACTAGAGGCAGCCAAAGCGGGACGATCACCTCGATCTGTCGCGGCCAGATTCCATCGTAGAGTGGGCTATCATACGGAATGGCCTGTAGCCTCACGTGATACTCGAATCCGAACAGTTCGAAGCGTCGGAGGGATACAGACTCTCTCGTCGTGGCGCGCACTGCGGGGGCCGGCGGCCCGGTTTCGCCTTCTGCCAGAAATGACTCTCTAGTCCGCCTAATCTCGCGAACCAGATCCTGCACCGTTTCCACCCATTCGGATTTCCGGTAGCACAGGTCGCCGTTCACGACAGTGACGACAAAGGCGGCTCTCAAATCGTTGGGGCGTGCCAAGGAGAGTGAGACCTGAAACCACAGGCTGAGCACAAGCAGCGTGCCAGCTAGAAAGCCCGTCAACGAGAGAGCAACGACTATGATACGGCGGGCCACCGTAGGTCTCCTTAGTCGATATGTGACGGTCGCGCCGTCGTAATGCGCGTCGGCTTGCGTGCCACCGCCGGCCCGAAATACTCACTGGGACGCATCGCGCGCCCGAAGAGGCGGCCAGGCATGCCAACAGTAGCCGCAACCGCGCCTTCGGATCATGTCACCTCCACGTACCCAGCATACCGCGCCGGCCGTCGAATTGGAAAACGAATGGTTAGGACGCCGAGGCAATCGGGCGCAGCGGTGGGGAGTTCGCGTGGCAAGGTGCGCCCCTGCCTCCCACCGTCGCCGGGCGCGGCCCGACGTGGCACGCGCCCTTCAGCTTGCTCCTAAGTGACGAACTGGGATGCCAGGTTAGTGCACCTGGTTGGCCCGATACCGTATCCAGACGCCGCTGAGGATGTTCACATTGACTGGAACCGTAGCGCCGACCCAGGTCCGATCCGGCACTATCAGGGCACCGAACACCTCCCCGGAGTGGAGTCCACGGGCTGCCGACATCGAAATCGAGCCCGCTGGCCCACATTCCCGGAGTGGAGACATCCTCGGTGAGCGCCTGGGTCTCTCTGTGCCCTCGGTGATCTCCGTGGCGAATAAACGGCAGTGTGCCACAGAGGACACCGAGATCACCGAGGACTCTGGCAAGCCGGTTAGCGATGACCTGCCCGGAACAGGGCGGTAGTGTGCCGGGGTTGACACGACCGGTTCCTCCCGACAAGCTCTGCGAGCCCATATGTCCGCCGATTTCGCAGATCGGCACTGACGGTTCTTGCGGCTGGCTCGCGGCGCACGGAGAGCCGTTCCTCTCCGGAGCCGTCTTTCTAAACGGGTTGACCCGCGCTGACGCCCTCCCTACCCCGCCGTTGACACCGCCGAACCAACCTTGTCGAGTGCCTGTTCGATGTCGGCGAGAATGTCGGCCTCGTCTTCCAGGCCCACCGATATGCGGATCAGGGTGGGGGGGATGCCTGCCTTCTTGAGTTCCTCTTCGCCCATGGCCGAGTGCGTGGTGGAGGCCGGATGGGTTACGATGGTCTTGGCGGTGCCCAGGTGTGTCGCGTGGATCATCAGATCCAGCGCGTCGATGACGGTGACCGCGTCGTCGTAGGTGCCTTTGAGCACGAAGGACATCAGCGAGCTGAACCCTCGGACCTGCTTGCCCCCCACCGCATTGAAGGGGTTGGATGCCAGGCCGGGATAGTTGACCGAGCCGACCAGCGGGTGTTTCTCCAGCATGGTGGCCAGCGCCATGGCGTTGCTGCAGTGGCGCTCCATGCGCAGCGATAGGGTCTCCAGGCCGTTCAGGTTAAGCCAGGCGTTGAACGGTGACATGGCCGGGCCCAGGTAGCGCTGGCAGCCCTGCCGGATGCCCTCGACGAATTCCGCGGGGCCGCAGATGATGCCGCCCAGGCTCGACGCGTTGCCGCAGATGTACTTGGTGGTCGAGTGTACGACTATGTCAGCCCCGTGCGTGGTGGGCAGTTGCAGGGCCGGCGTGCAGATGGTGTTGTCCGCCACCAGTGGCAGGCCGTGCTGCTTGGCCAGCGCCGCCAGGGCCGGCAGATCACCGATGAACAGCCCCGGGTTGCTGGGGCTCTCCACGAACATGAACTTCGTGCGCGGCGTGACGGCCGCCGCCCAGGCGTCCAGCGATTCCGGCGTGGTGACCCAGTTCACCTTGACGCCCATCTTCCGGAAACCCTCGTCGAACAAACCGAAGGTGCCGCCGTAGACCCGATTCGACGATACAAACTCGTCGCCCGCTTCCAGCATCTGATGCCCCAGCGTCATGATGGCGGCCATCCCGGAGGACGTCGCCAGCGCCGCCTCGGTTCGCTCCAGGGCGGCCATGCGCCGCTCGAAGACCCGCACAGTCGGGTTATCCCAGCGCCCATAGGTGTAGCCTGGCTTCTCGGCCCTGAAAATCTCCGCCGCCTCCTTGGCGTCCGCGTAGGGGTAGGCGACGGACTGGTAGATGGGAGTGGACATCGAATCCGGGGCGAAGTCCTCGTGACCCTCGTGAATGGCCAGCGTGTCGAACCTGCGGTCTGTCATACGACCCTCCTTAGATTCGCGGTGCTCCAATCTGCTGCAGACAGTAGTGCCGAACGCTACGGAGTATACGTGGGCCATACAGGAGTCGCAATCCGCCCGGCCAGTGCGAAGACCGTCGTGACCGAGCCGCGAACTTCAGTTCGCGCGGATCACTACGAACGAGCCGGGAACCTCGGTTCGCGCGGACCACTACGAACGAGCCGCGAACCTCAGTTCGCGCGGACCACTCTCAACGAGCCGGGAACCTCAGTTCGCGCGGACTCAACGAACGAGCCGCGAACTTCAGTTCGCGCGGACGCCCAATCATCAATCACGCAGCCTCCACGCGTCGATTGAGAACTCCGGAAACTCTGCGGCCCTGCGCTAGCAGCACCCCGCCTGGAAGGCGGCCTCGGCAAGTGGCTTGGGCATGACCCGCTGAATGTGAATGCCGGTGGCGATCAGCCGTTCGCCTTCGAAGATGGAGGTATGCACCCGCGCCCGCCGGTGACGGTATTCGACCAGCTCAGCGGTTGTGGTCAGGTCCTTGCCCACGCCGCAGGTTGCCAGGTGTTCGATCGAAATCGCGCAGCCCAGGGCCTCCTCGTCGTCGTCCAGGTGGTCGTGCATCAGCCGGTGGCTGGCAGCCTCCATCATCTGGACCAGGTAGGCAGTGGACATCACGGGAAAGACCTTCTTGCCGTCGAAGACCGGGAGCATGTCCTCGGTCACATGGGCCTCGAACTTGGCGCTGGCGCCGGGTTGAAAAGACTGCTTCATCGCCAGATTCTCCCCGAATGGCCGCGTGGCGGCAAGCTGTCGGACCCTCACAGCTTATCGTATCAGGGGCGGCAAAGCAAAGCGATCAGCCGGCCCCGAAGGTCGCCACACCAAACGCACGCGGTGCCGACGGATCGCCGCCGGTGCCGTCGGCGGAGCGTGCCCACCACAGGTCGATCGGCCGCCCGCCACGCGCGGCGTCCGCGCGCACCCGGCGGTGGAGCTGCAGGCCAACCGCATAGCCCGGCTGCGGCCGCCCGCCGAACAGGGCCTTCAGCGGTAATGCCATCTCGATGACACCTTGGCCGTCCTCTCCCGTCTGGCTGGCGAAGACCGCGCTGGCCGGCAGATCCCAGCCGAAGTCGTCATCGACGCGATCGACGAAACCCAGGCCGTCCACACCTACACTCCAGGCGGTCAAGCCGTCTCGATCCACGTCCAGCAGCACCTCGATGGTGTCCGTGGCTGCGGTCCCGCCGCGATCCGATCGACGATCGCTGGCCTCCTCGGGCGAGTACCTGCCTGCGACGAACGCGACGTACAGGAACTGCTCGCTGCAGGCCACCCGTGCGGTGGTCCGCAGCGCAGCATCCTCCCTCCCGCCGTCCGCCCGCGCCAGGGTCAGGTGGGGGAGTCGCGACCAGAAGCTCTCGGCCAGGCGACCGTCGATCTCGACGCCCTCCGAGGGCGCAGCCGGGATTCTGGCAGTCAAGGTCGGTGGCCTGGATACGTCGCTGCGTTCCGGTCGTACCAGCCATGCCTCCCGCGCAGCGAAGACGCCCCAGTCAGTCGTTTCGCCCCTGCGGGCCAGGTGATGTAACGCCGCCAGGCTCTCTTCAACCTGGCCGGCCTGTCGGCTGATGAACGCTCGGGCTGCCAGATAGGATGGCTCGCCGAGAACAGCCGGTTCCTGCTCCGCCAGGGCGTTGAGCCAGGCGCCCGCGCTGTCGCGCCGAGCTTCCCAGCCTGCGAAGCCGTTGCCCTCTGCCAGCAGGTGCTCGGTGGAACCCTGGCGAGCCCCGCTGCGCAGCGCCCACCGACCCCAGGCCGGGTGGCGACGCCCGATCTGCAGAAAGACGCGCATCGCTTCCTGGTGATCTACCGTCCGGCCCTCATCGAGGGCGGTCTCGGCCGCCTCCAGCACGACATCGGCCGGCGCTATCGTCTCCGGGTGTTGCTTGGCCGCGTCGGCCGCGTGGTTCAACAACCTCTGCACCTTGCCGCGAGCGAGTCGCTTCTGAGCCCAGAGGGCACGTTGGATCGCCGGTAGTTCCGCCAGACGCTGTTCGGCATCCACGTCACCATGGAACTCGCGCTTCCCGGGTCCCTGCCGATAGGACGCCCCCAGCCCCAGGCCACCACAGAACCGACGGGCCTGCCGATCGTTGGGCGAGGTACCCATCGCAAACCAGGCCTGCATTGGCGGCCGGCGGTAGTCTCGCGGTTCGGCCAGATACGTCATCGCCCGAATGGCCGCGTAGTAGCTGGTCTCGCCCAGCAACGCCGACGCGTCACCGAGGTAGCTCACGAGCTGGGCGTCAGCACCCTGG
>JANQGB010001497.1 GCA_028277545.1 Phycisphaerae bacterium
GGCAGGAGACGGGTAAGCCATGGTCGATACACACTGACGGTGCCACCCCCATGGAGGCCGACGCGGTCATCCTGGCCGCCCCCGCCTTCGTCCTGTCGCGGATAACCGCCGATCTTGACGCCGAACTCTCCGCCATGCTCGGCCGATTCGAGTACGCCTCGTCCGGCACGATCAACCTGGCTTACCGCCGCGATCAGGTGGGGCACGCGCTGGACGGGTTCGGCCTGGTAGTGCCCCACATCGAGCGGCACACCATCATTGCCTCGACCTTCAGCCACGTGAAGTTCGCCGGTCGTGCCCCGAAGGGCATGGCCCTGCTGCGGGCCTTCATCGGCGGGGCCCTTAATCCCGACATTTACGCCCTGGACGACGACGAACTGCTCCGGGCCACCGTCGCCGAGATGACCGATCTGCTGGGTATACAAGGCGAACCGGCCTTCACCACGATGCACCGCTGGCCGCAGTCCATGCCCCAGTACGCCGTCGGCCACCTGGATCAACTGGCTGAGATTGCTGAGCGCATGAGCACGCTGCCGCCCATGGCGGCGGCGGGCAACGCGTTCGGCGGCGTCGGGATTCCGGACTGCGTGAACAGCGGCGAGAATGCCGCCGCCGCCGTTCTCGAGGCCCTCGGACAAACGGTGCCAAAAACGTGACACGGGCTATTGAGACCGCCTGTCTACTCCTGCTGCTCGTGGTCATAGGCCTGCGTCCACTCATCTCGGAGACGTATTCCTCGGCTCGCTCTCCCCTGACAGCCAGCCTGGGCGAAGTGACCGACCCCCTGCCGGCCGTCACCCTGGCCATCGACGCACTTATTCTGCTGGCCGTCGCCGGCTGGCTGCTGGCCCGCAACCTGGGCAGCGCCAGGCCGTACCGGCGCTGCGGCCTGGAGTGGGGCCTGGTCCTGGTTGCGGCGGCGGGTGGCATCTCCTGCCTGGCGGCGGCCAACAAGCGACTGGCCATCAACGCCACGGTGGACTGGCTCATGTTGCCGCTGGTGACCATAGTGCTGGTTCAACTGCTCCGCTATCGGTGGCAGATCAGGATGACACTGTGCGTCATTCTGGCCACGGCGGCGGTGCAGGCTTATGAATGCTATAACCAGGTGTGTTACAGTTTCCCGGAAACCGAGCAGTTTTACGAAGAGAACAAGGAACGTATCTGGGCGGCGCGGGGCATCGAACTCGACTCACCGACAGTCGCTCTCTACGAGCGCCGGATGCTCGGGCGGGAGGCTACGGGGTTCATGGCCCACGGCAACGTCACGGGCGGCTACTTGGTCATGGCGGGTCTGGCGGCCATGGCCTGCGCAGCAGCCAGATGGCGCAGCACGCGCCTTCCGTTCCGCAGGGGGCTGGCCGGCGTGGTAGTCCTGGCGGGCGCTGGCCTGCTGGGCGGGGCTGCCCTGACCGGAAGCACCGGCGCCCTGGTGGGCGGCCTCGCGGGAGTAGCGGCGTGGATCCTGCGTCTGACGGCGTCCCAGTGGATTGAGAGAAACCGGGCTCGCGCCCTGCTGCTGGCCTGGGGACTCGTGGCCGGCGGTGTGCTGGCCACCATCGGTCACGGCCTGTACCACAACAGCCTGCCCGGCGCGTCGTTGAACTTCCGCTGGCAATACTGGACCGCCTCGTCAACGATGATCCGCGATCACATCTTCACCGGGGTAGGTCGCGAGAACTTCGGCAGCCACTATCTCCAGTACAAGACCATCGAGAGTTCGGAAGAAGTCTCCAACCCGCACAACTTCCTGGTGGCCGCCGGTGCCGACTGGGGCATTGTGGGGCTGGCGGGCATACTGGCCATGCTGGTCGGCGGTTCGATAGCCGCGACGCGACGCCCGCAACAGGGCTTGATGAACGAGGAGACCGACCCGCCCGACGACCCGCCAGCAGGGGTACCCCTACGGTGGGGTCTGGCCGTTGGCGCGGGCATCTTCCTCGCTCGCCTGCTCTTGCTGGGTAGCAGCGATCCCGATTACCTGTTGGTCGCCACGGCCGTTCCGGTGATCGTCTGGGCGGCGGTGTTCGCGGCCACGTCGCTCGAATCCAACAGGCTGGGCAGATTCTACAACGACGCCCTGCCCGGACTGGCCATCGGCATCAACTGCGCACTGCTGGCCTTCCTGGTGCAAGACACTATTAACTTTGGCCTGCTCGTTCCCGGCGCCGCTACCACGTTCTTTGCCCTGTTGGCCATACCCATCGCTCTGAACGCGCCCGAGCCGCGTGGAGTACCTGAGGGCCACCACCTGGCACGCGGTGGCTGGCCGCGCTGGGCGCCGCTGGCCTGCGCTGGTGCCGTGCTCATCCTGCTCGTCGGCTGGATCCTGATCCCCGTCGCCCGAGCCGGTGCCGCCTTGACGCAGGCGCGTAACGCCCTCGAACGCCCGACTCCCGCCCCGCACGACATGCAACCCGCGGCCATGGCCTATGCTGAGGCCGGACGACTCGACCGGCTAGATCCAACACCACCCTACGAATCAGCCGCCTGGCTGGCACGGTATGCGGAGATCGGCTCCGACCCCGCCGCGGCACTGAGCACGGCCCTCGAACTGACCGACGCCGCCATAGCGAGGGATCGGTTGAGCACTAAGCTGCAGCGACAGAAGACGCGCCTCTGCCGGCAGGCGTACGACCTCACCCTCAACGAGGAGTTCCTTGTCGCCGCCATAGAGCCCGCTCGCCGGGTAACCGAACTCTACCCCCAGAGCCCGGAAGCCCACGCCGAACTGGGCGCCTGCCTCCTGGACGCGGCTCGCCTGTCAGCCGACCCCGGCCAACTCACCGAAGCACGGAAACACTTAACGAGAGCACTGGACCTGGACACGGCGCGGCCCTCCTGGGAGACGATGCGCCGGCTGCCCGCCCGGCGGCTGGAGAGCATCCGGAAACAGATAGACGAGTCCTCACGGCTGCTGGAATATCCGCGGTAGCGGTTTGGTGCGTCACGGACGCACCAACTCTTCTGACTCGTCATCGCGGTGGCGAAAAAGAAACAGGTGCGTCCGGGACGCACCCTACACCCGACGTCGATGTGTTACTCGACCAGCGAGCGGGCTGGTGACTCGGGATCGAGTTCCAGCGCCTGCTGGGCATAGCGCCGGGCTTTGTCAGTGTCGCCGAGCTTATGATAGGCGAAGGCGGCGTCAGCGTAATCGCGGGCTTCCTGCGGCTCCAGACGGCACAACGCCGCGTACTCTTCGACAGCGGACTGCGTATCGCCCAGGCGCATATGCACCTCAGCCAGCTTGCGGTGCGTGTCTCGATCGAAGGCGTCAATGTAGAGCGCCTGCTGGTACCAATAGCGCGCTTCACCCAGACGATCCTGTTCGGCGAAGATGCGCCCAATCCCGGCCGCGACGCCGGGGTCGTGCTCCTCCATACGAGCCAGTTCGAGCAGTTCGGGCAGCGCCGCCTCCGGATCGCCCCGCTCCAGGTAGATGCCGCCCAACCCCCGGTAGCTGGCAGGGTGCAGCGGGCAGACGCGCTTCAAGCGTTTGAACCAGCGAACGGCCTCATCATAGGCCTTGCGCCGCAGAGCGATGTCACCCAGTAGTCGCGGCGCCATCCAGCCTTGCGGATCGACGTCGGCCAATCGGCGCAGGTTCGGCAAGGCCTCTTCATCGAAGCGGTCGCGCTCCGCCTGCGAATCGGCCTCCCGGCGCATGATGGCCAGCACCTCGGCAAACACCGTCAACCCGTTCACCTCGTTCTCATCGATGGCCAGCGCCTTTCGGGACGCCTCCAGCGCCTGCCCCACGTTGCCCTCATCAAGCTCCGCCCTGGCCAGCCGGCCCAGCATGGCCGCATCGCCGGGCTCGAGCACCGCCGCAGCACGCAACTCGACCACGCTCTCGATGGGGCTCAAGTCCAGCCCCCACGGCTCGGCATCCCGACGGGCCCACGCGGCGAACTCGCGGTCAAAATCCTCCGGCTCGATACCCAATACCTCGCGAAACACCTGCGGCTGTGGCTTCGCCGCCCGAAACGCCTGCAGTATCCGCAACAGCGAGTCGTATCCGTAGCGGTGGACGATGTACTCCACCATCCACTCGCTCTGGGCGTAGGCTAGCTGCCGATCATTCTTGCGCTTGGGCCTGACGAACCCCCAGTCGATCGATTCCAGCGTGAACAGGCGCTGCTGGCGAATGGACCCGGCCAGCATACGACACCACTCAAACGAGCGCGGTGCGTCTTCACCATGAACCGCCAGCCCCTCGGTAAACCAGTGGGCGATGCGATTCCTCGTCAGCGCCAGCGTGACCACGTGTATGAACTCGTGACGCAAAACGCGGGCGTAGTGATAGGTTCCGCGGGTCTGCGGATGATCCCGCGGCGAATCAAGCGCCACTACCCAGCCCGTACAGGCCCCCACCGTGTAGATCCACGGCTTGCCCGTGATTCGCACGCCGAAGTCACGATGCGTGGGAAAGACCTCGATGATGGTCTTCTGCTCCAGGTCGGTCTCGTAATCGGCACAGACGTCGTCGTAGATCTCCTCGGCCACAGATGCCAGGTACGGTGCGATGGCTCCGTCCACCTGGGCATCGTAGAGGATGACAAAGTGCTCGGTCTCCAGCCGCTCGAAAGCCTCCAGCTTCTCCAGCAAGGCCAGCGTGTTGAAGGTGCGCTCGTTGAACACGTCCAACTGCCAGGCGGCCTCCAGCGCATCCCGGGCCTTATCCTCATGGCCCCACTGCATGTACATCATCCCCAGCTCGGTGCGGGGATTGGGGTCCGTGGGTTCGTACTCAATGCTCTTCAGGTAGGCTGCTTCCGAATCAGCGTACTGCCGCAACCCGGACAAGGCATCGCCGAGAATGCCGTACAGCCGGGCGCTGCGCGGATTGATCTCGTCCACGCGCCGCACGTAGACCTGGGCCGCCTCCGCGTCATATTTGCACCGCTGCGCCGCGGCACCGAGCGACAGCGCCTCGACATCGCGGGGATTGACCGTTAATGCATGCTCGCATGCCTCGAGCGCTTCGTCGTAGCGGCGTTCCTGGATCTTCGACCGAGCCCGCAGGGTAAGCGCCGGGACACACCGCGGGTTGATCTGCAAGGCCGCTTCGACCTGGCGCTCGACTTCCTCGAACCGCCATCCTTCCAGTGCAACCCGCCCCAACCCCACGCGAGCGGGCGGCAGATGGGGGTTGATCTCCAGGGCTTCCTGGTAGTCCTCCGCCGCCTCCTCCAGGTTGTACTTGGCCCGCAGCAGGTCCGCCGCCGCGACCTGCGCTGGCCACCAGTAGCGATCCACCTGCTTGTACGCGACGTGCAGCAGGTTTTGCAGCACGTGTTTGGTGCGGGAGGTCAGGTTCGGGTGGCGAGTCAACACGCTGTATCGGTAGAACCCGCTGGCCGCTGCCGTAATGCCCCGGGCAGTAGGCGGCACCTGCCGGGTCAACAAGGTGTCGAAGAAGGAGTAGACCTCAATCGCTTCGTCTCGCCGTCCAGTGTATTCCAGCAGCCTGCCCAGCGTGTACCTGGCCTGGTGAAAGCGGGGCTGGATCGACAGCGCCCGGCGGGCATGGCCCAGCGCCTCCTCGTAACGCCCGACGCACGCCAGGATTTCGGCGCGAGCCGTGTGCCACGCGGGCGACTCAACAGCGTCGTCCGCCACGCGGTCCAGCGCCGCGATCGCGCCTTCGTAGTCCCCTGTCATCAGCCCGCATCGAGCGAGGCCGATGTGAGCGTCTACCGCCGCGGACGGCTGCTCGGCCAGACCATCGTATTGCTCCAGGGCCTCTGCGTATTTGCCCTCGAGCCACAGTTCGGCCGCGGTCTGCAGAGTCGCAGTGGGCTGTGTAGTTACCGGCGCCGGTTGTGTCGTAATGGGGGCGGATGTTGGAGGACCGACGGGCTTGTCGGTCTCCTCGGCCGCCGCGACGCAGGCCAAAGAGAAGGTCGTTATTCCAGCCAACCACGCACAGCTAATCAACATACAGGTATCCCGTCCATAGCTAGTGACGGTGGATTCTAGAGTGCCGATTATCGGCCATCAAGAACCCGGCCCGGCACCACAATCCTGCCCACGCGAATAGAGCGATAACAGCCCCCTGCCGTGGCACACCCCCCACCCACTGCAAACACGAAGCGGAAACCGCCAGGTCCGACGCAAAGGACATGGCGAACTGCAGGCCACGCCCGGCTGGTGCTGGCTTGGCGCCGGCGCCAGCCACTTCATTGCTGGCTGGTGGCGATAACCACCAGCGACCGAAAACCACAAGCCTCTGACCTATAACAAAGTGACTGTAAATGACACACTGGAGGAACAGAGAACTTTAGCAAAACTCTGCCGTTTAGTCTTGCCCGGCCCGGCGCACGTATTGGATGTTGTTGGTGACAGCGACTCCACGAAGGTCGCACGCCGAGACGGTGAGTATCGAAGCTTGGACGCGGCGGTCATCACGGACGCCGCCGCGAACACCCACGCCAGCGGGGTGATCGGCCGGCCTCAGGGGCCGATCGGGCGGAGGGTCGAGAAGACGCGGGAGGTCACTGCCGCCCGGCGAACGGTCCACCCGGACCGCCAAGGCTCGCTCACCCGGTTGAGCAGAATGGGGGAAGCC
>JANQGB010001517.1 GCA_028277545.1 Phycisphaerae bacterium
AGGTGACGGTCCGCACGGCGGTCCAGCGGGCGGTATTCTCCGTCGTCGATCCGGGTCACCCTGCCGCGATCCCCGCTGATGGGGCCCTCGTACTCGAGGTAGATTTTGCGATGGTCGGGCAGCCGGGTGGCGCTAATCGGTAATGCGCTGCACCCGACCGGGCGGGACGCAAGCTGCCAGGTCGCCAGGGCGTCATCGCCTTCGAGTAGCAGGTCCCAGTGCTCGCCGTCGCGGACAGTGTGGTGTAGGATGGCGTATCGCCGGCCCGCGGAGCGCGGTGCTGCGGGCTGTTCGGCAGGCGATGCGGTCAATGGGTTACCTTTCTGCATTCAGGGTAGAGCGATGAACGGAAGACGACCGACTTGGCGGGCGCGATTTGCATTTTCGCGGTTAGTCTCCCTGGCGTTATTGGCCCTTGTGGGGTGCGGTCCCGAGCCCGATTTTCGGGACCTGCGCCTGGCTGGTCAACGGCAAATGCTCTCCGGCAATCACGGGGCGGCCCGTGGCCTGTTCAAGCAGGCCCACGAGGAGGTCCCCGAGCATGCCGCCAATCTGCATGACCTGGGCAACTGTTGCCTGTACTTCGCGCGGGATCAGTTCGCCCGGCGAAACGTGGCAGCGGCCATGCGCGAAGTGGACGCAGCGATCGACTACTTCCGGCGGTCGATCAACGCCCATCCGGGATACTCGGCCTCGTTGCTGGGGATGAATATCGCTCTGGAGCTCAAAGGCCAGTTCGAGGAGGCGGTTCGCGTAGCGGAATGGGCTGCGGAGTTCGTTGGCCCCTCGGCCCGGCAGCAGGTGTTCCTGGCGCGGGAGATGGAGGAGCGCGGGGACCTGGACGCGGCCCGCTTGCGCTACCGCCAGGCGGAGGCGATGGAGCCGGCCAATCCCATGGCCCAGGCTGAGCTGGGCATGTTTTATAGGCGGATCGGACAACGGGAGCTGGCCGTGCGCCACCTGACGCGGGCCTACGAACTGGACCCGACCCAGTCCCAGGTAGCGGCCGCGTTGCTGGAACTGGATGCCCCGCTGCCCAGGCCGGTAGTCCGGGACCCGTCCTAGGAGCGGCGGCCGGCCCGGACAAAGGCTGGCCAGTGGGGAGGATCGATCGAATGCCGACCGCGCGTCCTGCAAATTCCTACCTTTTCGGACGCTGAAACAACGGACCGACTTCGTCCCGCCTGGCACCGTGTAGCGGATATCAACGTGCGGTGGTACTTGGCGGCCGTGTATTTCAGGACGCGACATTTCAGCGACTGCGGCCTATACTCTTGCGGGGTAATTGTCGATGCGGTAATTGTGATTGTTTCCCTTACGGGTGGGCGGCTGGTCTGCGCTCGGAGGGGAGGCACGTGTACATGGTGGCAACGACATCGGAGATGTCTATTCGCGTAGCCGGATCATCGATTCGCCAATAGGAGCAGAGAATGTCGACTAAACAGACGATGCGGGCAAAACGGCTGCCGTTGTGGAAAGGAGCGGTGGGTGTCTTTCTGCTGGCGATGGCCCCCTGCGATAGCAGCCTGCAGCATCCGCCCGCTAATACGGAGCTGTTCTGGGGCGTTTCCATCGCCACCGGCGCGGAGATTCCTGCCGTGCCCGCTAGCGACGCCCAGACCGAGCTGACGACTCAGGCTGCAGATCTGGATGCTCCGCTGGTCCTGCGTCCAGAAGCCGACGACAGCGAGAGTGCCCTCGAGGGCCCGGCGCTGCCGGAATAGGCGCCGCATCGCACTAAGAGGTTCGGAATCCGGCTCCTGCTGTTCAGGGCTGGACGAATATCGGACCTTCCATCGACTGGAGTTTCCTGACAGCCTCCCCGGTCGGGGGAGGCTGTCTGCGCGCCTGCCGCTCCTGGACCGGGCACTCCATTCTCGTCTCAGCCGCGCGGGTGGCGGGAATTGCCGGGCAGAATGGGCGTGCTGAGGGCCGCGAGCCAGGGAACCAACACAGCCTGCAGCGCCTGCCACTTGGCCATCGCTAAAGCTCCCGCGACAAAAAGCAAGAATGGCTGACCGATGTGCCTACGCCGCCAATAGTCTTGCAGAGAGGGCGGCACCGAAGGTCCGAGAAAAGGTGTGCCTGCATGAGTCCACCTGCCAAGGGCGCTGGTCCGCGCTACATGCCGAAAAGTGGCAATGAAAGAGCGTGAACAATTGCCTGTTCTACGCTTGCCATGGAGGTTCAGCCCGGGTATACTGCGTTAAGGTAGCAGGAATCTGGGAGAGTGACTTCTGGGGCAAGGGAGAGAGAGTGCGCCATCCGATCTGTTGGCCTTTCTGAACTGTATCCTTGGAACGTGGCGACTGTGCCTTCTCTCGCGGTGCATCGTCCGGGACCGTAACAACGGTTCACACAACGCATCTCAAACAACACGGTTCGGAAGCCCGCTGACCGGCTCGAGGGTGAGCTAAGCTACTTTTTGGCGTCGGTGACGCTGCAAAGGGAGGAGAGAGGATAATGAAGATCAGTATATATTTTGGAATTGCGCTGGTAGCGCTGACGGCGGTAGGCACAGCGCAGGGTGCCGAGCTATTCGCCGCCAGCTACTTGAGCGACTCCCTCTACCGGATTGACACGCAGGCCGGCACGGTGACCGAAATCGGTGCCTTCGGTGTCGACTTTACCGAGGGCGGTCTGGCGTTAGATTCGCAGGGTGTGTTGTTCGGTTCATTCGCCGGTGCTCTCGATCAACTCTACACGATCGATCTGCTGGACGGCTCGGCGTCTTTGGTCGGGCCGTTCGACTTCCACGCCGACTCCGACATTTCCGGGATCGCCTTCAGCCCTGACGGCACGCTGTTTGGCATCGACGGTTACGGCAATCCGGGCAATCCCGGGGACGTGGGCAACGTTCTGGTCACTCTGGACGTTGGCACCGGCCAGGCCACCCAGTTCGGCGACGGCGATCTCGGCCTGACCGATGTGGGATCGGTCGGCGGAATGACCTTCTCTCCAGAGGGCATGCTGTACGCGGTGGAGTCTTTCAGTGACTCGCTGTACGCCTTCCCTGGCATTGGCCTGATCGACGATGATGCCCTGATGATGGGCAGCCTTGGGTTGAATAGGCCGACCGGGCTGACCTTCGCGGATGATAATGGGGAGGTGAAGCTCTACGTCATTAATAGTGGTGCCACTACCCAGCTTTACACGATCGACGTTGATACCATGGCAGTGGACGAAGTGGTCTTGACTGATGCTCTGCCTGCTGGTATCGGTGGTTTGGCTGCGGTCGTTCCCGAGCCGAGCACGCTGATTCTCCTCGGTGTCGGTCTTTTGTCACTGGCGAGTCCCGCTCGCCGGAGGTAGAGTATAGTGAAGGGGCAGGCCGAATCGACTTCAGGTCCGATCGGTGCCCCGAATTGCCCGCTGTGTTCAGTCAAGGCCCCGCCGGTGACAACCGGGGGAGCTGTTTTCCCAAGGGGGGGAGTATCGCCGCACGACGAATACCCTGTTGCTAAGACAAGTCCGTGGAAGGTGAGAGCCGGGGGAGTCTCGGCGCAAACGGCCGGAAGGTAATCCGGACCCAGGTGCTGAGCCGGTAAATGGGGTCTCGGCTCGAACGATGAAGAGAGGACAGGAAATGATGTTTGCGGATCTTACAAGGGGCTGGTTCCAGTCAGGACGTGGATGGGTCGCCCTCATCGCGGCAGCGGTTCTGGTCTGGGGCGTGGGTGCTGCCCCGGCGTCGGCGCAGGTCTTCTGTGATACGGACGAAGACTGCGACGATCTGAACGTCTGCACTGACGAGAGCTGTGACGACAACGGGATTTGCCAGTACGAGTTCAACACGGGCCCGTGTGACGACGGCGACGTGTGCACCGAGCCGGACGTGTGTTCTGTGGGCGAGTGCCTCAGCGGGCCGCTGACCAGCGCCTGCGATTGCAACTCCAATGGTGTTCTGGATGATCAAGACATTACGGACGGCACCAGTCTGGACTGCAACAGCAACGGTGTGCCCGACGAGTGCGACATCGACCCGGATGATCCGGACGGCGACGGGCACGTCAGCCCCGACTGCAACGGTAACTTGATTCCGGACGAATGTGAGCCGGACTGTAACAGCAACGGCATTCCTGATGCATGCGACCTGGACTGCCATTCGCAGGAGTGTTGGGAGTGCTTTGATGGGTCGGGCGAGCGCCGCGACTGGGATTGCAGCGACGACTGCAACACTGACGGCGTGCCTGACGAGTGCCAGCTCGTGGATGACTGCAACTCGAACGGCATTCTCGACGAGTGCGAACTGGTTGAGAACGACTGCAACGAGAACGGCATACCCGACGATTGCGAGAACCTGGAGGACTGCAACTCGAACGGCACGCCCGACGTGTGCGAGCAGCTCGAGGTCGACTGCAATTCGAACGGTATTCCCGACGAGTGTGAGCTGGTCGAGAACGACTGCAACCAGAATGGCATACCTGACGAGTGCGAGACGGACTGCAACAGCAACGGTGTCCCCGATGATTGCGACATCGTGGCCGGCACCAGCGTGGACGTGAACCCGGAGAACGGCATTCCTGACGAGTGCGAGTACATTCCGCCCCCGCCCCCGCCGCCTCCCTGCCCCGATACTGATGCCGACGGTGTCTGCGACAACCACGATGATTGCCTGGACACGCCCTTCGGCGAGGTCGTGGATGAGGACAGATGCAGTTGCAGCCAGCTTGATGCCGACGGTGACACCGTTAACGACTGCGACGATGTCTGCCCCGGGGATGACGATACGCTGGACACCGACGGCGATGGCGTCATCGACTGCCTGGACAACTGCCCGACTACCTACAACCCGCTCCAGTTGGATTCCGACGGTGATGGTTTGGGTAACGCCTGTGACAACTGTCCGACGGTGGTCAACCCGCCCAACCCGCTGACCGGTCTGCAGAACGATGACGACGGCGACGGCATCGGCGACGCCTGTGACAACTGCCCGGACGTGGCCAGCGAAGACCAGACCGATTCGGACGGCGATGGCCTGGGCGACGTTTGCGACGACTGCGATGAGGGCGAGAACGTCGATGCCGACGGCGACGGCGTGTTCGATGCCTGTGACCTGTGCCCGGACGATGCGGATTCGACGAATGCCGACTCGGACGGTGACCTCATCGGCGACGCTTGCGACAACTGCCCGGACGTCATCAACCCCGGGCAGGAAGACGCTGACAACGACGGCGTGGGCGACGTCTGCGACAACTGTCCGGATGAGCCCAACGCGGACCAGGCTGACGGTGATCTGGATGGCGTCGGCGATGTCTGCGACAACTGCCCGGCCGAGCCCAACGCGGGTCAGGAAGACGAGGATGGCGACGGGGTAGGTGACCTGTGCGAGGAGCCGGCCGAGGAGCCTGGCGAGACTGAAACGCCGGACCAGAGCGGTGATGAGAGCTCCGATCCGGGTGACGAGGACGAGACTGACGACACCGAAGCCGGTCAGCCCCAGCCCGTGGGACCTGATGCTGGCAGCGGCGGTGGTGGTGGCGGCGGTCGGGCTTGCGGCATCTTCAACGGCGTCGCGCTGATCGGTCTTCCCCTGCTGTTGCTGGGGTGGATGTCGGCCAGGCCGCGACGGAGGTGGCTGCGAGGCTAAGCGCTAGCCCATACTGACGGATTTTGCCGGCGGCCGGCGCGGCGATCGAACCAGGCATCTGCCAGGTGGATCGTCGTGACCGGCCGTCGCTTTGCGCGCCAACCGTCTCCGTCACCTGGCGTTGTTGGCTGGTCGGCGTTGATCTGGTGGTACTCGCTCTTGTAGTACAGCCAGCCGGACGCTGTTCATCCGGGGCCTGCGGATGCTCAGCGATCGCTCCAGCATTGGACCGCCAGAGACTCCGGCGCAGGCTTCTGATCCCGTTGTGTGGCAGTAAGGGGGGGCGAGGAGACGGCGTGTGGGTGCTCTGACCACGCTGACCGGTCGACCGTGTCTCGCGCCGTACCTTGGAGGCTCCGGCGTCCACTGTCGACGCGCAAAGGTTGCGTCGTAGCCGGTGGGGCGTCCGCGCGAACTGAAGTTCGCGGCTCGTTACTATCCGGTGGTTTTGACCTGCTACACTAGCGTCAGAGCTGCGGTGCGTTGGCTGGCTAGCGTCGGCGCCGGGTACGCAGGGCAATGATGCCGGTTAGTGTCAGCGCGGCCGGGCCGGTTGCACCCGCACCGCACAGTCCCAAGAGCGGTTGCTCGACCGGCGCGGATGCCGGGTCGGCGGTTCCCGGCTGGCCGTCGGCTTGACCGCCGGTGGCGCCGTCGTCGAGGCCGTCGGTGGAGGCCTCGTCGCCGTCGCCTGTCCCGCCGCTGGTGCCCAGGTCTGTGCCGTTGCCATCGAGTCCGTCAGTTCCCAGGTCGTCGCCTGAGCCTGTGCCGTCCGTCCCCAAGTCGGCATCGCTGCTCAGGCCGTTGGTGGAGGCCGCGCCGTCGCCGGGCTCGTCCTCGTCGGATGGCGCGTTGGCGGAGACGGTGACGGTGAGGCTGTCGCCGCTGGTCGAATCGGGCGCCAGGCTGGGGTTGCCGTTGGCGGCTATGAGCAGCACCTGGACGGGAGCGATCCGGACGGTGTACTGCCCGGGGGTGGCCGGCATGCGCAGGGTACCCGCCGCGATCATACTGCTGCCGCCCACGCCTATGCCCAGAACGCTCTCTCCGTCAGCCACGCAGGACTGGCCGGCCATGATACCGGCTACGCCGCCCGCACCGTCTGAGACCCCCGACTGGGGTGCAACGGTGTTGAAGCTGGTCTCGATACGCGGCGCGAAACTCTCGACCGGCGACTGGTCGATGCGCAGGTCGCTGGTCAGATTCACACTGAACAGGCAGACGCCCTGTGACTGGGCTGGAACGCCATTGTTCGTTATTGCGACGTGAATCTCGTAGGGCAGCGTCGAGCCGGGCGGCACCGCCTGTTGTACGTCGGCGACCAAGCTGAATGATACGTCGGCGGCGGAGGCTGTACCTGCAATTAGGGCGGCCGTTATGCCGGCCACCAGGCGTGATAACTGCATGGCGACGGTCCTTTCGGGCGGGTTGGGTCTGCGCGCTTGTTGCGGCGGCGCCTTTCCAGGTTCGGCACTCGCCGGGCCGCGGCAATTCCCGGCCTTCACCGATCCTGTAAGAAGGACTATAGTGGCACCTGTTTTCTCGTCAATCGCGGCGAGGCGTTGGAAGGGTGTGTCGAAACGGTAGATCGTGTCATGATGATCCGTGAGCCAGCCCGGGCAGGCAGTTTCTACCCCGGTTCGGCCGAGCAGTGTGCCGCGGCCGCCGCCAGATTGACCGCCAGGCCGGCGGGCGGGGTAGGTGCGGGCCGGCCCCTGCTGGGCGGAGTTGTGCCGCACGCCGGCTGGACGTTCAGCGGGGCTGTTGCAGGGCAGGTCTTTGCGACGTTAGCGGCCTCACGCCATCCGGATACGATGGTCATCTTCGGAGCGGTTCACTACCGCCGCGGCAAGGGCGCCTGGCTCTTCGGGTCGGGCCGCTGGCAGACGCCGCTGGGGCCGGTCGAAGTGGACGAGCGGTTGGCGGAGCGCATTCTGGGGCACACCAACCTTATCGTAAGCGACCCCTTCGCGCACGAGATGGAACACTCCATCGAGGTGCAGTTGGGCCTGCTGCGTACGGTTTTGCCGGAGTGCCGTATCGTCCCCATCATCGTGCCGCCGGACTCGGCCGCGCTCGAAGTAGGCGACGCGGTGGCCAGGACCATCGAATCCTACGGCGCCGACGCCATGGTTGTGGGATCTACGGATCTGACGCACTACGGTCCATCGTACGGCCTGGTGGAGCATGGTTTCGGTGCCGAAGGGCTGGCCTGGGCCAAGAACGTTAACGACCGGCGCATGATCGAACTGATGCAGCGGGTCAGCGCCGAGGAGGTCGTGGGTGAGGCCACGGCCAATCACAACGCCTGCGGGGCCGGCGCCGTGGCGGCCACTATAGCCGCGGTGCGGCGGTTGGGCGCACAAGAGGGGATTGTGCTGGCCCATACGACCAGCGCTGAAGTAATGGGTTCGCCCACGGCGGAGGACTCGGTAGGGTACGCGGGGGTGGTGTTCCCGGCGGCGGACAACGACGAATAGGACCGGCCGGCCGCTATGCCACGCCTGGCGGTGACGTTGATTCGAGGGACTGATGGGACAGACTTTCGCAGTCGGATTGGACGTAGGCGGCACGGACGTCAAGGCGGCCCTGGTTGACGATGAAGGGACCATCGCCTTCAAGACGTCACGACCAACCGAGCCCGCCCGCGGGGCCGACGCGGTGCTGGCGGACATGGCCGACCTTTCGCAAACGGTGGTTGCCGAGGTCGGCGTGTCCAAGTCGTCTGTGGTGGGCGTGGGGATCGGCGCGCCCGGACCGCTGAGTCCGCGGCGGGGGATCATTCTCAAAGCGGCGAATCTGCCGCGTTTCAAGAACGTACCCATCCGTGACGAGGTCTCGCGGCTGGTGGGGCTGCCGGCCGTTCTGGCCAACGACGGTAACGCGGCGGCCTACGGCGAGTTCTGGGTCGGCGCCGGACGCGACGTGGCGGACATGGTCATGTTGACGCTGGGAACGGGTGTGGGGGCGGGGGTGATCGTCGAGGGGCGTCTGCTGTCGGGGCACTTCGAGAACGCGGCGGAACTGGGCCATACGGTCGTCCAACCGGGCGGGCTGCTGTGTTCCTGCGGGCAGCGGGGCTGCCTGGAGCAGTACGCCTCGGCCACCAACGTCGCCCGGCGGGTGATCGATGCTATCGAAGCGGGGGCAGAGAGCAGCCTGTCGAATACTCCGGGCGGGGTGAGCGCCATCACCAGCAAACACCTGGTGGATGCCGTAAGCCAGGGCGATCCGCTCGCCAAGCAGATCTGGGAAGACGCCTGCCGCTACCTGGCCATCGCCTGCCTGAACGCCGAGCGCTCCTTCAACCCGGCCATGATCGTTCTGGGCGGGGGCATGAGCGCCGCCGGGGCCCTGCTGCTGGACAGCGTGCGGCGCAATCGCGATCAACATCGCTGGTCGCTGATGGATGACATCGCCGAGATCGTACTGGCCCAGGTAGGCAACGACGCCGGCGTGATCGGAGCGGCCGGGCTGATGTTCGCGGATCTCAGAGGGGACTAGAGCGACAGGTGGGACTGCTGCGTTTGACGGTGTGCTTCTCTTCAATGTCAAATACATGCCGGTCTCGGCAGAGTTGGAGTTACTGTACTGCCGCCCGAGACACGCGACGCACGGCGCGACGTAACTCAGGTGTTGTGAGCACGGGATCATCTGGTGCTCAGCAAGCTGGGTGACTGTGCCTGAGGGCGGCGCCCTGAGGAAGCAGGTCATGTTCCGCAGAGAAGGGCTGGCGGTTGCCGCGGGGATACTTCTGACAGCGTTGTCTGGCCTGTCTGGGACTGGCGATGATCCGCATCCCCCACCTGGGATTGCGTACCGCGGCTTGCCATTTACCTACTTACGTGGAACTCCTTTGGCTGCAGCAGACCGACAATGGCGCTTGTCATACCGAGGCGCCGTGGCTGATGGGATCTTCTGGGCTGCGTTGGTCTTCGTTGGATTCCACCTAGGAGATGCCGGACGGAATGCTTGGCTGCGGCAGAGGTCAGCGCGCCGTGTGGACCGCGGTCAGTGTGCGCTATGCGGCTACGACCTTGGCGGTCAAGTCGAACCGCGGTGTCCCGAGTGCGGCATGGCGTCGCACCCAGCGCGGGAGAAGCCCCGTGACTGTCCATAGTCATCGCTACGTAACTGGTTAACCAAAGGCCGGAAGAGAGTGAGGCACAACAAGATGTACACATTGACGCGATCGTCCTCGGTCCTGTGGGTATTACTCATGGTCCCTACAGGCCTGGCCAGCGGATGCCACGAGCCGCCCCCGACTGACGCACGGTGGGAGCTGGCGTTCTCGACACCCGACAGCGAGGTAGTGCTGGTGTCGGCGTCGGCCCAGGACCTCTTCTCGCCAATCCTGCAACCACTGGTCCAGAGGACCGTGCAGACGGGAGCCGAGTGTCACCACGCGTGGTATGACCCCTGCTCCGGCCGACTGGCGACAGTCGAACAGGGCCCCACCAGCAACGTGGTCAGGGTGTATGCCCGCGAGGGCACGTTGCTCGCCGAACTGCTCCCGGAGGATGCGGCCAGTGACCAGAGAGCTTTCGTCTGTCTTAGTAAGGGTGGCGATCGCGTGGCCTACGTAGACAGGAGCGGCATTGTCAGCCTTTGGGATCTGGGCAGAGAGGCTGAGCGCAAGTCGTGTCGGCTCGGCATGCGCAGCGGCTGTGCTCGTCCGCGCTGCCTGTGGCAGGATGGCGCAACACTCGTTGCGGTGTGCCGACGGTCGGTTTACGCAGTCGATACCGATACTCTCGAGGTACGGTTCATCTATAACGCGCACTTGGCCGGGATAGTAAACCAGGAACTTGTTCTCGTAGGCCCCTGGTTCGGGAAGAGAATTCGGGTACGCCACGCGGAGACCGGCGAGGAGTATGGTTCAGCGCTCACCAAGCATTCGTATTCCAACTTCGTGGGACTGTCGCCCTGCGGCGAGTATATGGCCTACCATGAGCCCCGGCTCTTTGGAGCCGGGCGCTTCATACACCACCTGGCGTCGGGGAGCAGGGTGAGGCTCAAGGTCCCGAACCAGTGGCGGCTTGGCTCGTGGCAGGAGCTGCCCGAAACGACCGGCAGGGGCCACGCAGGGCAGAGCGGCGCACAATAGCACGCTGTGGAGCACGTGAGGCGTCGAGGACGGTTTAGGGCGTTTCGTTGACTTGGCACCCGATCTAACGCAAGAGGCCGTGACACGCAGGACTGTGTCCTGAGGATAGAGCCTGTCCGCCGGACATGGTGTTGTCAGCGGCCTTCGACAGTTTGCTTCTGTCACTGAGGGCTCGCTACAGCCACGCCAGCCAGCGAACCCATCCGAGCTCGTGCGCAAGACGCGAAGACCGTGTACTTGGCGCTGCTCTGTCAGTCGTTCGATGGACGGGTGGCTGTCCCGGGATAGCGTAGGTGCCTCCCCGGGGCAGCCCGGGTGATGCACGTCGATTGACAGTTTTCTGTTCTTCACTGCATGCAGATTCGTTATACTGGGGGAACGTTCGGCCGAAGCGTTCAGGCTCGTGTGTGTTGTCGGGGAAGTGCCGATCATCCGGCGAGGAGGGATAACGTGGACACTGTCAGAATTCGGAGGCGTTCTTGCTGCACCTCTCTCGCAGCGCTGCTGGCGGTCACTACCGCGGCTGGGGATGCGAGGGGCGCGGGCCGGCTGCTCTTCGGTACGCCCAGGTTTGAGGCCGGGAATGAAGCCATCGCAATTGCCCAAGCCGACCTGAATGGTGACCTCGCGATCGACCTGGTCGTGGCCAACCGAATCGACAACCAGGTCACGGTACTGATCAATGAAGGTGACGGCGTGTTAGTCGACGGCGGCTCGTTCGCGGTCGGAACCGCGCCGGTCTCGGTCGCGACGGCCGACCTGAACGGCGACTCGAAAGTCGATCTGGCAGTCGCAGACTATGGCAGCGACTCGGTATCGATCCTGGTGAACCTCGGCGACGGGACCTTCGCCGCCGCCGTGCAGTACCCGGTCGGGAATGGCCCGCACTCCGTCGCGATCGGTGACGTGAACGGTGACATCTACCCCGATCTGGCCACGGCGAACCTACTCGGCGATTCGGTCTCCGTCCTGATCAACGACGGCGACGGCACGTATTCCGAGCAGGTCGCCTACGTTACCGACCTGCTGCCGCGCGGCGTGGCGATCGAAGACCTCAACGGCGACCAGCGCGGTGACCTGGCTGTCGCCTGTCGAAGCCCGTTCACCGAAGCCCCTGGGACGGCCGCCGTGCACCTCAATAACGGCGACGGCACGTTTGCGCCGCGGGTTGCATATACGGCTGATCTGGCACCATCCGCAGTCGCGGCCGGCGACCTGAACGGAGACGGTTTCGCCGACCTCGCTGTTCTGAACGAGGGCACTTCTTTCACGGGATATGCATCGCAGGTATCCGTCTATCTCAACACCGGCGATGGTACGTTTGCTGACGCCGTTGGGTACGCGGCCGGGACCGGCGGCTGGGCGATTGCGCTGGGTGATCTCGATGACGACGACGACCTCGACATTGCAGCCGCTGACGCCGAGTTCTCTGAAGGATATGGGCAGTACGTGCGGATTCTCAGCAACGACGGCGATGGCTCCTTCGCCAGCCCGGTGCGCTACCGTGCGGGCACCGTGCCCTCCGGCGTTACCATGGCCGAATTCGACGGCGATGGCAAGCTCGATCTGGCGGTGGCCAGTTTCGGCGGCACCAGCGGCGGCAATCAAGACAGCGGCGTCACGGTCATGCTCGGCCGCGGCGACGGCACGTTCGCCAGCAATGCGACCGACTCCGTCGGCGGTGCGCCGCTGGACGGCGTGATCGGTGATCTGAATCGGGACGGAGAGCTCGATCTCGCGGTGGTCAACCGGGACGTACAGGTGATTGACGACCTGGCCGTGTTGTTCGGCAACGGTGACGGTTCCTTCTCTCCGTACGAGGGATACGACCTGCCCAGCTCGCCGAACTCGCTTGCCTCCGGCGACTTCGACGGGGATGGCTGGGACGATCTCGTCTCGAGTTCCTCTCGGTTCACCGGTGTCGTGCAGATCATGTTCAACAATGGCGACGGCACGTACGCGGACGAAATCCAGTACTTCATCGACGCCGAAGACCCCAGCGAGGTCGAGGTCGCGGACATCAACGCCGACGACTACGACGACATCGTGGTCGTGAATTACGGCGTCTACTCGGGCGTGGAACCGGGCAGCGTGTCGGTGATCCTCAGCAATGGGGACGGCACGTTCGCGCCGGAAGAGAACCACGTGGTTGGTGGTCACCCGTGGTATCTGGCACTGGGCGACTTGGATGGCGACGACGATGTCGACATCGCGGTCAGCGCCGACGAGCTGTATGTACTGCTCAACGAGGGCGACGGGACCTTTGCCCCGCCGGCCTCGTACGCGGTGGGAGTCAATCCGCGAGACGTCACCATCGCGGACCTGAACGGCGACGCTGCGCCCGACCTGGTGGTCGCCAATGCCGGCAGTGACGACGTTGCGGTGCTCCTCAATCTCGGCGGTACGTTCGCACCAGCGGTGTTCTACCCGGTCGGCTACTATCCGCAATCTGCCACCGCCGTCGACCTGGACGGCGACGACGATCTTGACCTGGTCGCGTCCACGCACTACTGCGCTTCGGTCCTGCTGAACGATGGAAGCGGGACCTTGGGCGATAGAATCGACTACGTTGCCGGAGCCAGCCATAACGTCGCCCTCGCCGGAGACCTGGACCACGATTGCGACCTGGATGTTCCGATGGTCGGCTGGAACAACCGCAACGTGGTGGTGCTGCTCAATCGCCGGTTCGACCCGGCCTGCCTCGGCGACTTCGACCACGACGACGACATCGATCTGGTCGACTTCGCCACACTCCAGGCCGGCTTCGGCACGGCCAGCGGCGCGAGCTACGAAGACGGCGACCTCGACCGCGACGGCGACGTGGACCTCGACGACTTTGCGGGCTTTGCGATCAACTTCGGCGGTCCGCAGTAGCGGGCGGCAGGCCGTAGCCGGTCGTAGGCGACTCGATCTATTAGTTGATCAGGGACAGCCCCCAGAACATCAAATCCACCATGCCTAGTCTACGGGTCGTGGAACAGTAACCTGCTGCCCGCATTCCGGGCACACGCCGCTGGTGGTGCCGGTCAGATTGTACCCACAGAGTTGGCAGTAGCCGGCGGGAGGGCGTCGGAGGTCCCACCTCCAGGCTACACCGGCGAGCACGCCGAAGGCACCAAGTGCCAGGAGCGCTAGTCAATGTTGGCCAGTTGCCGAACGACAGTAGATATGACGTCAGTGAGCTTGAGGAGGTGCGGGAAATCGATATTCTCAGCTTTGTCTCCGGTTTGGTGATAATGCGCGTAGTGATCTGTGGCGAAGAAGTTGATGTATGGAATCCGTTTTGCCAGGAACGGGCCAAAGTCGCTCGAGCGCGGCGTGACCTGATTGGAAGGCCAGAAATGTCGTAGCACGTCTTTTCCTTCATCAGCGGCTTTCGCTGTTGCACCGAGCCACGGGAATTCTGAATGAAACAGGACGTCAGTTGCGGCACCCCATCCGACCGTGTCAATGTTTATCATGCAGGTCACTTTGCGAAATGGCGGCGGCAGATGATCAACGAAGTGCCTGGACCCCAGCAGGCCCATCTCCTCTCCGCCAAACAGCACAAAGAGGATCGACCGCCTCGGCCTCGTGGTCATTTGCGCAAGCTCGTGAGCAGTGGACATTACCACAGCGCTACCGCTGGCGTTGTCCAGCGCGCCCCAGAAAGTGAGGCCTCCGTGCGTTCCGCAGGCATCAAGGTGGGCACAGACAACCACGCACTCATTCTCAAGCTCGGACTCGGAACCGCGAATGAGGCCGATCACGTTGTAGCCGCGTCCGTCGGCGTAGTAGTCGGCTGCGACATGGAGATGCATCTGGGCGTCTATGAGAAATGAGTTCGGCCGTCCGCTTTGTTCCAGCTTCTCTCGCAGCCCTGCGCAGTCTTCGCCCGCCAGACGGAGGAGTTCGTTTGCCGCCGGTGTGCTTATAGCCGCGGACAGAAAGCCCGGGATGAGCTGCCCGTTGGGATTAGCTGCTACGCTATCGGACAGGTAGACGAGCCCCGCTGCCCCACGACGCCTGGCCGTTGCCATCCTGGCAATGTGGTAGTCATGCCTCCAAAACCTCTGATCAGCATAGTCAGGCAGCCCGCGAATACACAGCACAAACCGGTTCGTCACGTCGATGTCCGCGTAGTCGCTGTATCCAAGTTCCGGGGCGTCAACTCCCCAGCCCACGAAAGCGACAGGCGCCGTCTTGTCGCCGGAGTCCGTAAAGAGCAAGGGCAGGAAATCTGCGCCCGGTCGAAGCGCAACGACTCGGTCCGACCCGGCTGAAGCGTCCGGCAGGTAAAGATCCAGTGCCATTTCTTTCACGATGGTGTGGGGGGCGGGGAAGGGTTGCAGGTACTGCCCTTTGACGGCTGGTTCGACACCCCACTCCCGGAACTTCGAGGCTACCCACTTTGCACAGTTGGAATAGGCGGTTGTGCCAGTGTATCGTCCCTTGAAGGCCGGGCTGGTCAGGGTCGCGGCAAGCTCGCGGAGCTCGCTTTCGCGAACGCTGACCGTGCCATGATCCGCGCTGGCCGCACCAACAGCGACCACAACCAGGACACTCAACATCACCTGCATATTTCGCCCTCCGGTGACGCAGGTCTGCGTCACGACGGTATTTCTCAATTGCCGTCCGTCGAACGCACATACTATCCGAGCGGTCGGCACGAGTCAGCCGATGACGGACCACGCCGTCGCGCGCGGCTCGACCAGTCCTGGTCATCAGCAATTAGGAGGCGTTCACCTGCCAGCCTAGTCTTACCTCCCTCAGAAGACACCGATACCCAACCACTGCGTACCTCGCCATCCCATTGCACACCTGGTGGTGGCCCACCCGATCGCCGAGGGCACTAGGATCACGAAGAGCGTCACAAAGGCGAACTTCAAACCTGCCGAAGGCAATAGCCGATCACTCTTATCGGTTCTCAAGTCAGCAAGCCAGATGACAGCTGACAAACCCACGGGAATCAAACGCAGGGCATAGCGTGCCTCCTGCCGACCGGGGATGCTGACGGTTGCGGAGTGCCAACGGAACAGAAAGTCGATCCCGATCGTGCCCCAAACGCTCAGGGCCACCGCTGAGATCGTACCCGCACCTCACACAGCATCCGTCCTGTCTGCGGCGACATCGGATAGACAGTCGAATCAAGATGACAGCAGCAAGAGGCACAACCAGAGCGAAAACAAGTGCTGGCAGCCAGAACCGTAGGGTCCGCTGTGCGGACCATGTTTCGCAAGGAATGACCATCCTCGAATCGTGGTCCGCAGAGCGGCCCGTACCGAACTGATGAGCCACGGCCTCGCAGGTGTACCGCGTGCTGTGACAGGATCGTCGTATCGCGGTATCGAATCAGTGCTACGGTACCTACTCGCGAACCACGCGCAGGTCTTCGTGGACCACGACGATTCCCTCGAACACGGGATTGAAAACATCCTCGACGAATATGCCGTAGGTGATGACATCGTCGAGTCCGTCCCCGTTCATGTCGCCGACCGCTTGAACCAGCGGAGCCTGCGCCAACACGGAAGTCGACGAGTACTCCACGAGAAGTTCTGGATCGCTCTCGAAGTACTCGAAGCCACCGGCCCGGTCGTTGCGCAGCAGGGCCAGGCCCCCGTCGGCCTGCGGGATAACCAGGTCGTCGAAGCCGTCGCCGTCCGCGTCAGCGCTGGTAGTAACCCAGGCGATGGTTGCGCCTTGCGGGGCGTCGAAACGCTGGGCGGTCGGCGCGACGCCCTGGTCGGTGCCCGCGACTATGAACATCCCCTGATCCTGGCCGATGAAGCCCACCATGTCAGGTCGCCCGTCGCCGTTGAACTCTCCGACCGCCGGACACGTGTACACCATCTGGAATGCTTCTTCCAACGGGACCGAAATCTCCAGCAGGTCGGAGCGGGTGAAGGTCAGTCCGTCCCCAGCTCCCAGCCAGATCGCCAGGATGAGGTTGTAGTCCCAGTCTCCTGCCCCGAGATCTTCCTCAGTCGGTGCCGTCAGAGCTACGTGGGCCAGGTCCGCATTGCCGTCCCCGTTGAGGTCCGCCGCCAGCGGTGCACACAGCGTAGCGGCCAGAAAGGAGTCGGCATCTTCCAGTACGACTTCACCGCGCCAGGTGTACGTGCCGCCGGCCTCGGCGGCGTATATATCGACCCCGTCGTTGTTCCGGGCCACCAGTTCAGCTTGACCGTCGCCGTCCAGATCGATAGCGGTCATGGGCTGGCGAAGGGGGTTTTCCAGCTCGAGTGAGTCGCCGAACGAGTAGCCGCCGGCGCCGTCCGCCTCCAGGAAGGTCACCACGTCGCCGCTGGCGTCAGCAACCGCCAGGTCGGCATCATCGTCACCGTTCAGGTCCAGTGCCGTCAGATACTCCGGTGCGGTGAGTTCCGGGATAACCAGCGGCTCGCTCAGTGTTCCGTCACCGTTGCCTAACAACAGCGAGACGGTACCGGTCTCGCCGGTGGACGAGTCTCCCTGGTTGGCGACCGCGACGTCCAGGTTGCCATCTCCGTCGGCGTCCAGCACCACCACCGACCCCGGCGACGCCGCCCCGCGTCCTCCGGTTGTCTGCGAGTTGACCACGGCCGTCAGGCGTCCGGCCGACTCGTCACCATCGCGGTCGTCCTCGACGACGTCGTCAAAGAAGCCGGCCGGGAACTGGTAGTCGCAGTCGAAGGGGAAGTCCGCCACGTCCTGTGGGTCGGTGCCGAACACCGCTTCCGTGGTGTCGGGGTAGCCGTCTCCATCGGCGTCGGGTCGGTCGATGAAGTCCGGGTTCTCGTCCGGCGTTTGCGGATCGAGCCCGAATATTCTCTCGATCAGATCGGTGTACCCGTCACCGTCGCTGTCCAATTTGGGGCTGACTGCGCACCAGTCAGCGTCGTCCGGCTGCTGCGCGACGCTGCCCTTCTCATTGGTTGGTTCAGAGGCCGAGTCCAGGAAGGGCGTCTGCAGAGCGGGGTCGACAATCCACAACTCCGAGACGATGTCCGGCCAGATCTCTGCCGAAATCCGTCCGTAGCCGCCGTCGCCCCAATCCGTTCCCCAGGAGTTCATGATCTTGATCGTGGCAGGCTCGACCTCATACCCCACCACAAGAACGGCATGCCTCATCTCCGACGTTGCCGCATCCGCCTCATCGTAGACCTCGCCCTCAGCGAGCTCAAAGAAGCCCTCGCCGATCTTCAGCAGGGCGATCGAAGGGCTGCCCTGATCAAGGTAGCTTTGGACAGATTCGACGTCGTATACGGTCTTGTCGAATTGCTTGATTCTGAAGTTCGCCGCCGCCGACAGAACTGATGCCGTTGGCTGTGCACTGCATTCGTCCGGATCGTAGGGCATGTCGCCCCAGGTAGCACACCCCCTGTCACGAAGTAACATCTCCACGTCCGGCACGTAGGCGCCGACCTCTATGCAGGTCTTCCCCGCGGCGCTAGGTCGGCCCATGACAGCCGAGTTGGCCAGATTGAACACGAACGACGGGCTGAACTGTCTTTCGGGCGTATCGAGATCCCCCCAGCCCTCTATGTGCGACGCGGCCAGGTAGGTCATCAGGCCGTAAGCAGTGC
>JANQGB010000131.1 GCA_028277545.1 Phycisphaerae bacterium
GGCAGTGGCATCCTCACGTCACCAGCACCCCGTCGACGAACAGCTCGCCGACCTGGGCCAGCACGGGCCGCTCGGCATCCAGCCGCAGGTGAACTGCCCGGCGGCGAGAGGCGAAACTCGTCAGCTTGTCGCCGAACGACCGGTACGCATCGGCGTAACGCTCCAGGACCGCGGGGGTGACAGTCACGTCCAGGGCCGCGCCGGATTCGCAATCAACCATGCGCAGCTCGCCGTTGTGAGACGGATCGACGTCCGACTGTCGCACAACCTGAATCAGTAACAGCCGGTGCCGGAGCGACCGCAACGCCGTGGTCACCGCCTCTATGCCCCGCGGGTCGAAGAAGTCCGAGATCAGCACCACCAGGCCTTCTCGCAACCGCATGGCGGCGCAGCGCCGGATCGCCTGCACCACGTTGGTCGGCCCGGCGCTCTGCAGGCGCTCCAGGTAGTCCAGCCCGCGTCGCAGCATGGCCTTGCCCGACACGGGCCTCAACGGCGGCACCAGGTCGGCACCGAAGGGATAGATGCCCACGCGGTCGAACTGGTTCCAGCCCACCGCCGCCATGACGCCCGCCATCAACCGAGCGGCGTCCGCCCGCGGCGGGGCCTCGAAGAACATCGAGTCGCTCACGTCCAGCAGGATGTAAAGGGGAAGCTCGCGGGGCTCCTCGAAGAGCCTCAGAAAGAGGCGCCCGCTGCGCCGGTAAAGGCTCCAATCCACGCGCCGGATGTCATCTCCCGGCACGTAGGATCGAAAATCGCGAAACTCCATGCCGCTGCCCAGGTCGCGGGAACGGTGCTCGGCGTGACGCCCGCCGGCGGGGACCTGCCGGGCAACGATGCGCAGCCGGCTGATGGCTCGGACAAACTCGTCGCTGAACAGCGTGGCCATGGATCAGCTCGACAGTTCGCCGACGGAGTCTACCGCCGCCTTGACGAGTTCGTCCGGATTCACCCGGTCGGATTGGCCCTCGAAGCTCAACAGCACCCTGTGCCGCAGCACCGCCGGGGCAACGTCGCGGATGTCCTGGCATGACACCGCGAACCGGCCGCCGTTCAAGGCTCGGACTTTGCCCATCAGCAGCAGGCCCTGGGCGCCGCGCGGGCTGGATCCCAGCGCCACCGCGTTGTTGACCGCCGCCGGGGCGTAGGCCGAGCCGGGCTGAGTGGCCATCATCAGCCGAATGGCGTAGCCCCGCACCTGGTCGCTGACCTCCACGCTGCGGGCGATGCGGCGCATGGACACGATCTCCTCCGCCGATGAGACGGGTTCGATAACCGGCATCTCCGTTCCGGTGGTGCGCTTGAGGATGTCGTGATACTCGGTTTCTGCCGGGTACTCGACCAGCAGCTTGACCAGGAAACGGTCCAACTGGGCTTCCGGCAGGGGATAGGTTCCCTCCTGCTCGATTGGGTTCTGGGTGGCCATCACGATGAACGGCTCGGGCAGGCGGACGGTCCGGCGCGAGACCGAGACCTGCCGTTCCTGCATGGCCTCCAGCAGGGCGGACTGTGTCTTGGGCGTGGCCCGGTTGATCTCGTCGGCCAGGATGAAGTTGGCCACCAGCGGACCCTGCTCGAAGCGCAACTCGTGGCCGCCCCCCTCCTTCTCGTGCAGAACCATGGTGCCCACGATGTCGGCCGGCATCAGGTCGGGCGTGAACTGGATACGCGAGAACTCCAGCCGCAGGGCCGACGCCAGGGTGTGGGCCAGCAGCGTCTTGCCCAGTCCGGGCACGCCCTCCAGCAGCACGTGCCCGTCGGAAAGCAACACCGACAGGACGTGCTCGACCAACTCGTCGTGGCCGACGAAGACCTTGTGGACTTCGTTCTTGAGACGATCAAACACCTCCCGGAATCGGCCGGCCTGCTCGGCGGCGTCAACTGTCTCCAGTGGGCGCTCGGCTTGTGGCGTGTTCATAGTGGCGATCTACTCCTGTGGTGATAGCGAACCGGGCGGAAGCGCTGGGGCCTTCTCAGCCGGTGCGTTTCGATCAGATGAATGCAGGGCAATCAGATAGTCACGCACCACCGTCGCCAGCGACGGCGGAACCTGGAACCGCCGGTGGGGCGCTTCAGATACGTCACGGGAACGAGCGGACACAGGCGAGGTCGGGTCGCCGGCCATCGGCGACGGCTCCACGCGCTCGTGTGTTATCTTGGTCGTCCCCGGGCCAACGCGCCCTCTCACGAAGTCAGGAATGGGCACGCCCAGTACCAGCGACGCCGTGCCGCGCGATTTCTTGGGCGGCGTGGGGCCGCCCCGACCGGTGCCCGGCGGGCCCTGCTCTCCGCTGATGCCCAGTTCCCGCGAGGGAGACTCATTACGATCCTTAAGCGACGGCTGGATTCCACCGCGCTGGGTGTTGGACTCGCTCTCGTCCTCGACCTCTTCGTCGGTCTGGTCTTCTTCCGGGTCACCCTCGACGGAACGAGCCCGCTGCGACCAGTCGTGACTGACCGGAGACATTGACCCGCCCCCCGACGACCCCTGGCTGATGGCCGAACTGCTCTCCTGGCTCTCGACCTTCTCAGGACGTCGAGTGGCCGACTCGCGCGGCGGTTTGGCCTTGTACGCATTCGGCTGCCGGGGCGGTCGCGGCTGCGCGGTGGAGGATGCTCCGGTCGATTCGCCGCGCGTCCCGGCGGTCTGTCCCGCCGGATTGGCCGGCCCGCGGGTGTTTCCGCCGGCACGGCCAGCCGCCGAGTCGGTGCGCACGCCGGTCGGCCGGGTGGCAGTCGCCGCGGCCGCGCCGGTGGCCGCACTGCCAGCGTCCGGCGGCTGTGACGTGAGGGCCGGAGTCTTTGCCGCCTCCC
>JANQGB010000221.1 GCA_028277545.1 Phycisphaerae bacterium
GCGGAAGCACGTGGATGGGTCCGAATCTGTTTGCCACCAACAGCAGCGGCACCCGTCTGTACCGCACAGACATCGGGATCAGTTCGATCGACGTGCTGGCCTTCGACATATCAACCGACGAGATCGTCCCGCTTGGCGGTCGTCAGGTCGGGAGCTACGGAACCGAGCCCGTATTCATCAACTCAACGGATACCAGCCTATATGTCGGTGACATCCGCCTGGACCCCGATAATCTCAGCAGCGTCCTGGGGGTGTATCCAGAGACCATCCTGGCGGCCACTGGCGACGACTCTCTCGCGTTCGGGGCCGGCGGCGTGTACGACCCGGTTTGGGGCGACAGGCTCCAGGACATGCCGGTCAGCAACGACATGATGGTGCTGGGCGAGGACGAGCGTTATCTGTACAGCTTCGATACCGGCACCCAGCAACTGCACGTAATGAGGGTGGTGCCGGAGCCGAGCACACTCGCCCTGCTCACATTGGGAGGGTGCCTGGTGCCCCGGCGGCGTAAATAGCCGAGCCTGCCTACGCCAGCAGACAGGGACAGGCTACTTCTACGCGCCGGCGCCAGGCATCCGGGGAAGGCAGGAACGTCGCTCTTTTGCGTCCTGACTGCTGTCTTCATGCCTCGTAACGTGTTCTGTCGCGGTGCGATTGGGCTGTGTAGAAGTAGCCTGACCCCGTTCTCTCCTGTATTCTGTCTCCTGTCTCCCCTCCTGCTGTTCTACTCCCCTTTTTCGGTGGCTACTCCCTTCCCAAAGAACTTCGGCGGCGCTACGAGGGTGTAGACTTCGGTTTCGGCTTGGATGGCTTCGCGGATGTGTTTGGGGGTTTGCAGCATGCCCAGCAGGGTGATGCCGTCGAACATGCGGAACTGGCTGGTGGTCTGGTCGGCCAGCAGGGCGTCTATCCTGGCGGGGTCGGGGCGGTGGTCTATGGGGTTGTCGCTGGCCAGGGCATAGCCCCAGGGGGCGGCGTAGGTTGGCACGTATGAACTATACGAGGCCACGTTGCCGAAGACGGCGCCCAGGGTGTTGACCAGGCGGACGTGCATGGCCATCTCGACCGGGGAGGTGGGGCCGGCCTGGACCACGAGGTAGCCGCCGGGCTTCAGGGCCCGTTTGCACTTGGCGAAGTACTCTCTGGTGAACAGCTTGAAGGACGGTCCCTCCTCGATGGGGTCCGAGAGGTCCGAGACGATCACGTCCCACTCGCCGGCCGAGTCGTCGAGGCAGTCCAGGGCGTCGCCGATGACCAGCTCGGTGCGCGGGTCTTCAAACGCCCCCTGGTGCATCTCCGGCAGGTGTTGCCTGCAGGCCTCGACGACCTGCCCGTCGATGTCCACCATGACCACGCGCTTGACGGTGCGCCACTTGAGTGCCTCGCGGACCGTGGCGCCTTCCCCGCCGCCGAGCACCAGCACCCGCTCGGGGTGGCCGTGGTTGACGCAGGCCGGGTGAACCAGCGGCTCATGGTAGAGGAACTCGTCACCGGTGCAGGACTGCCACTTGCCGTCGAGAACCAGGGCCTTGCCGTAGGTGCCGCACTCGACGATCTGCATCTCCTGGAACTCGGTCCGGGCATAGGCCAGCACGCGAGTGACGCCGTGGTGGTAGACGTCATACGGCGTGATGTACTCGGTGATCCAGAGGTCGGCGTTCAGGCGCGAACCCGGCATAACGGCTCCTCCTCCTGCGGCTCGCGAGGGAAGCACATGCCGCTGGGGGCGCCGGCTCCGCGCGGGAGGACCATCAGCGAGTGATCGCGAGCGGCGAAGCGCTGCACGAGGAAGTCGCATGCCTGGCGCGGCTGGGCATCCTCACCGCAGGTGAAGATGTCGATCGCGGCGTAACCGCACTCGGGCCAGGTATGGACGGAAATGTGAGACTCGGCCAGCAGCGCTACCGCAGTTACGCCCTGAGGCAGGAACTGGTGACTGCTGAGTTTGAGGAGTGTAGACACGCCGTGCCTGGATGCTTCCTCGACGCTCTGGCGAACGAAGAGCACATCGTTGAGCAGATCAGGCGAACAACCATAAAGTTCCAGGATACAGTGCGTGCCAAGGGGTGAGATTTGTTCCAATGGTCCACCTCCCAATACGTTAGCTTGCTACGAACCTAAACCGGGGCCAAGCGGTAAAGCCAGTTCACGTTACACCTCTATCACGCCAGTCAGAC
>JANQGB010000043.1 GCA_028277545.1 Phycisphaerae bacterium
CGTCGCCCGACTTTGACCGAACGGCCAGCGAGCGCCGATCGCGGCCGGCCGCCGGCCAGTGGGGTAGTTCGACGGGGGCTCAGCGTACGCGGATCATAAGGGAGCCAAACGATGCTAATGAACGTCCTGCGGGCGGTGTTCATACTCGCCCTGGTCGGCGTGGCCATGATCTTCCTGTCGCAGGAGGACACGGCCATCGGCGGCTTCAGTCTCTTCGCCAGCATTCAATACCACAAGGACCTGGTCCTCCTCTGCTGCATCGGGTTCGCCCTGGTGGTCATCGCCGTAGACATCTTCATTCCTCGCAAGACCCTGTCGGCAATCTCGGGGCTGTTCTTCGGGCTGGTAGTCGGCATGGTGGTGGCCTTCGGCCTCTCGTTGATCGTCGATCTGATGATCAAGTCGTTCGCCCCCGATCTCGGCACTCCGATCTATGGAGAAGTGGCAACGGAGAGCTGGATCATGGAGAAAGATCCCGCAACCGGAGAGACCGTTCCCAAGCTCAAGACGGAAGTTGAGCGATCGCAGATCGGCATGCGCGACCACCCGTTGTTTGCGGCCATCAAGTTGGGAATAGGCGTCATCTGCTGCTACCTGGCGGTGAGTTTCATTCTGCAGACCAAGGACGATGTGCGCTTCGTTATCCCCTACGTGGAGTTCGCCAAACAGGCTAAGGGTATGCGCCCGTTGATACTGGACACCTCGGTGATCATCGACGGGCGAATTACGGACATCGCCGAAACGGGCATCATAGAGTCGGAGATGATCGTCCCGCGCTTCGTCCTGCAGGAACTGCAGACGGTCGCCGACAGCAGCGACAAACTCAAACGAAACCGCGGGCGTCGCGGGCTGGACATGCTCAACAAGCTGCAAGCTTCGCAAAAGACCGACGTCGTCATCCTGGACGTTCAGTTACAGCCCGGTGAACCCACCAGCGTCGACGAGCGACTGGTGGAGCTGGCCGACAAGACGGGCGGGCGCCTGGTGACCAACGACTACAACCTCAACAAGCTGTCCCAGGTTCGCGGCGTGCAGGTGATAAACACCAACGATCTGGCTTCGGCTCTGCGTCCGGTGTTCCTGCAGGGCGAGCGGATGTCGATCAAGATCATCAAGCCCGGTGAGGAGGTCGGCCAGGGCGTGGGCTACCTCGAGGACGGCACCATGGTGGTGGTCGAGGGCGGGCGCGAACACGTCGGCAAGGAGATCGGCATCGTGGTAACCAACGTGCTACAGACCTCCGCAGGGCGTATGATCTTCGGGCGGTGGGAAGCCGCCCAGCCGGAGCAGTCCGGCCGGCGCCGCGGCGGGCGGAGCCAGGCCTGAGGAAGTGAGCAGCCGGCGGTAGACTATACGAACAATAGGTCTGTCTGGCGGCCCGGGGCGGCCACAGTTGCGGGCGGAGATATCGAGATGGCCAAGATCGCGGTGATTCTACCTGGGGCGGGCAAGGGCGACCGGTTCGGCGGCTCGGAGAAGAAGACCTTCGCCAAGCTGGACGGCCGGCCGATCTTCATCCGCAGTATTGAGTTGTTCATAAACCGTGAGGACGTCTGCCAGACCATCCTGGCCGTCGGCGGCAGCGACGTGGACGAGGTCAAACAGAAGTTCGGGGCCAACCTGGGCTTCATGGGTGTGCAACTGGTCGAGGGCGGCGACCGGCGTCGCGATTCGGTCGCGGCCGCCCTGGCCAAGGTGAGTGACGATGCCGAGTTCATTGCCATCCACGACGCCGTCCGGCCCTGTGCGTCGCAGCAGATGATCGAGGCTGTCTTCGCTGAGGCGACCAAGACCGGGGCCGCTATCCTGGCCAGCCCGTTGTTCGGAACCATCAAGCGGGTCGGCGATAGCGGGACCATCGACGAGACCGTGCCGAGGGAGAAGCTGTACGAGGCCCAGACCCCGCAGGTCTTCAGGCGCGACGTTATCTGTGAGGCCTACGAGAAGGCTCCGTCGGATGAGGACGTGGATGTCACCGACGATGCCCAACTGGTCGAGCTGGCCGGTCATCCGGTGTCGGTCGTGAAATCCGATCCCACTAATATCAAGATCACCACCAAGGGCGATGTCACCCTGGCGGCCGCAATCCTGAAGTCCCGGCCAAGCTCCAAGCCTTCAAAATCGCTGGGAGCCTTCGAAGAGGCACAGTGGTAAGCCGAGCCTTCGAAGAGGCGCGGTGGTTAGCCGAACCTACGAAGAGGTGCAGTGGTAAGCCAAGCCTACGAAGTGGCGCGGCGGAAAGCCGAGCCTGCGAATAGCGGCAGTGGTAAGCCGCGGCACGTGCCCACCACGCTCACCTGCCCACCGCCTCGTCAGCACCCGGCCCTCGCGCCCAAGGAGGCGTAGCACCGCCTGATTCATCTGTACCGCCCTTCGAGACCCGCCCCTCGCGCACTGGGAGGCGGAGCCGTCCAGGCAACACCTTAGCGGACGTAGCCGCCCGGTCAGGCCGAGAATAACCGCCGCCGCCAGCCCGCCAGCCCGACCCCAGCCAGGGCGTTGACACGCCGCCACGCCCAACCTAGCATAGGCAACAGTACGGGGCGTGGCTCAGTCTGGCTAGAGCGCTGCGTTCGGGACGCAGAGGTCGCTGGTTCAAATCCAGTCGCCCCGATTGATCACAAACCCCTTCCACAACGCGCCTTATGGTGCGACATATGGCTGGATTTGAACCGGTTTCCCGGCTCAACCGCCTCAACCAACGCTTATAGCGTCCTCGCGTATTTGCCGGCTGTCCTGAGAAGACTGGGCAATGACACCATATTGACACGCGCAGTCGAAAGCCAACAACTCGATCCTCGGCCGAACGCGGTCAATCCTTTCCCGCTCTCAGCGCCTGGGGCGACTGCAGACGGCGAACTCGCCCTCGATCGAATTCTCGCCGTCGATCACCATCTTGAACTGCTCGGTGGCCATGAAGTCGTGGGGGAAGCCCGGCTCGATGGCGCTGACCGCGTCGAGGCGGGAGCGCTGCTCGGCGGAGAGCTCGACGCTCAGGCAACCGAGATTGTCGTCGAGTTGCTTCAGCGTGCGAGCGCCGAGGAGGACGCTGGTGACGCCGGGGTTATCGAGTATCCAGCGCAGGGCGACCTGCGCTGGGGTCGCTCCAACCTCAGTCGCCACCGAATGGACGGCCTCCGCCACCTCGAGATTCCGTTCCGTGAGCATTCCGAGGGCCTTGGTGACGTCCCGTCTCGATCCTTCCGGGGCGGCGCTTCCCTCAGCCGCCAGATCGTCCTTGCTGTACTTCCCGGTCAGTACGCCTCCCGCGAGAGGTGACCAAGGCATGACGCCAATCCCCAGCTCTCGCGCCATAGGGATCATGTCTCGCTCCGAGGTGCGATCCACCAGGTTGTAGTAGAGCTGAAGCGCAGAGAAGGGAGTCCAACCACGCAGCCGAGCCAGCGTGTTCGCCTCAGCCACTTTCCAGGCCGGGGCGTCGGAGATCGCGGTGTAAAGGATCTTCCCCTGGCGGACGAGGTCGTCGAGGCCCCGCATGACCTCCTCGATGGGGGTGCGGAACTCCCAGGCGTGGACCCAGTAGAGGTCAATATAGTCAGTCTTCAGTCGCTTCAGGCTTGCCTCGAGCGACTGGACCATGTTCTTGCGATGGTTCCCTCCGGCGTTCGGATCATCGGATCGCATGGAGAGGGTGTACTTGGTGCCGAGGACGAACCGCTCTCGACGATCCTTGAGGAGGTTGCCGAGGATTGATTCACTCGAGCCGCCCGTGTAGAAGTTTGCCGTGTCGAGGAAGTTTCCGCCGGCGTCGGAATACCGATCCAGGAGCTGGCGGCTGGTGTTCTCGTCGGTTCCCCAGCCCCAGTCCTCCCCAAAGGTCATCGTCCCCAAGCAAAGCGGAGAGACCCGCAGACCGGTGTTGCCGAGTAGCCGGTAGTAATCAAGCGCTAAAGTCATGACGGGGCCTTTCGTTGATTGCGTTTACAGGTGACAGTCCGGAGAAGAGCCTGCACGATGGGCGGCGTACGCTGCGCGTGGAGCATAGAAGCGTCCGCAAGCTCATTGAGCCGCCGGAAGCGCCTACGCGGCTGCGTCGACTCGACGAGCGAGGTCATCGCCGATCTCCGAGTCTTGCCGCGATGCTGTTGTCGCCGCCGCCCGGCCGATGCACGATATCAATCGCTCGGCGTGGTCCCGCGCCCGCCCCTCGACTTCCTCCTTCACATTGTACTTGTTCGGGATGTAGACCATCGAATGAGTCACTACGGGAGTCTGAAAGGACATGCCGGCGAGAATCGCGGTCTGCTTCAGCGGCACGAGCAGTTCGTCGATTGAGTACGTGTTGAAACTGCCTCTGCCATACGACTCCTCCGGCCCGCCGACCGTCGTCGAAACGATCAGGCGCTTGCCGTGGAGCTTCGTTCCGGTCGATCCATACGCGAAACCGTAGGTGAAGACCTGGTCCAGCCACTCCTTGAGAATCCCCGGCACGCTGTACCAGTAGAAGGGGAACTGGAAGACGATCGTGTCGGCCTCCAGAAGCGCGGCCTGTTCCGCCTCCACGTCAATCTTGAAGTCGGGATAGAGGGTCTGAAGGTCGCGGACTTCCACGTCGTCGATGCTCGCTAATCGGTCAACGATGATTCGGTTGGCGATTGAGCCGCTGCTCAGGTCGGGATGGCCAACGATAACCAGTGTCTTGTTCATCTCTCACATCTTTCCAGCATACAATGCTTGCACATGCAATCGTTTTGTCCGAAATAAGAACCGCGTGCCTCGAACACGCTAATGCTCGCTTGTGAGTTTCTGGTACGCAGCATAGGTCGCCTTCGTCAGACGCTTACCCTTCTCTTCCCCGAGAATCTCGCTGTATCGCTCATACAGCGCACGCCACGCATCACTGATTCCCTCCAGTTGCTCCCGGCCCTTGTCCGTTGCCGCAATCTCGACGAGTTTGCCGGAGGACTTCTTCTCGATGAAGCCGCGCTGTACCAGCGCGTCGGCGAAGCGACTGACCGTGGATTGCGCCAGGTTCAGATGCCCGGCCAGTTCCTTCTGCGAGATCCCCGGCTGGTCCGCGGCGAGCATCAGCAGGAATGCGTGTGACGTGGACATCCCCAGCTTGCCGAACTCCTCGTCCGCCATGCGGGCCACCACCCGCGCCAGCGAGTTGGCCGTGAAGTAGAGACAGCACTCCAGGTATGTTTGGGTGTTCTTCGCCATTCGATCAGGCCCCAGTCATGCTTGCACACACAAGCATAACGCCGGGCCCGCGGATTGTCAAATGGACTTTCGTTTTATTGTTGCGGAGCGATTGGGGCCCCGGCGGCCATCGTGCAAGGGAAGACGCCAATGATTGGCGGAGGGCAAGAGGCAGCGTCGCAGGAATGCGATAAGTGCTTGTCATGCAGCCAGTAACGCCTCCATTAACCGCGTTGGCAATTGACCGGCGCCTCCGACAAAAAGTTCTAACCGTGTCCAGTCACTTCTATTGCCGCCCAGGCGGCAATAGAGCGGGAGAGAGTGGCCAGAGAGAGCGGAGCCGCGTCAAAGTCGCTCGATGGGCAGCGGAGTACACCGCTGATGACTCTCTCCTGCGGTCTCCTCTCTACTCACTCCTCTCGGTCTTTCGGGCGGGCCAGCCCTTGACCCTCAAACACCCCGACCCCTCGTCCGGTCATCCAGCAGGCCCGGATTGTGCTGGCGAGTCAGCTTGCCATGAGCCCGGGAGCCGCGGAGCCGAGCCTCCGAGTGTCACGTTCTCTCATATTGGCGCGAGTGTCACGCTCTATCATATTGGCGACTGCCTCCGTCTTCGCCGGTCTGCACACTAGACCCGGCCTTAGGCGATAGCGCACCCTGCCCGCCACTTCTCATAACGCGTGGTTACCCGTAACCTTGACGGTCGGCCGTTCCGGGCCGAGATCAACCCGCCAGGTCAAAACGATCGAGGTTCATCACCTTGTTCCAAGCTGCCACGAAGTCACTGACGAACTTCTGTTGCGCGTCGGCACCGGCATAGACCTCCGCGATGCCGCGCAGTTGCGAGTTCGATCCAAAGACGAGGTCGACGCGAGTGCCACTCCATTTGACCTCACCCGTCTTGCGGTCCCGCCCTTCGTAGACGCCCTCGCTCTCGGCGGACTTGTGCCACTCCGTGCCCATGTCCAACAGGTTAACGAAGAAGTCATTGCTCAATGTCTCGGGCCGCTTGGTGAAGACGCCATGTTGGGACTTCCCGAAGTTCGCGTTCAGGGCCCGCATGCCGCCGACAAGCACCGTCATCTCGGGAGCGGTCAGCGTCAGCAGTTGCGCGCGATCCACGAGCAACTCCTCCGCCCGTCGGCTGTGTCCCGCTCTGAGGTAGTTGCGGAACCCGTCCGCGGTCGGTTCAAGCACGGCAACGGAAACCACGTCAGTCATCTTCTGCGACGCGTCGGTCCGCCCGGGCGAGAATGGAACCTGAACGTCGTGACCCGCTTTCTTCGCGGCCTCCTCGACGGCCGCACACCCACCCAGAACAATCACGTCGGCAAGCGACACTTGCTTGCCGCCGGACTGCGCACTATTGAATTCCTGTTGGATGCTCTCGAGTACCTGCAAGACCTTGTCGAGTTCGGCCGGTTGGTTGACTTCCCAATCCTTCTGAGGTGCCAGGCGAATACGCGCCCCGTTCGCTCCTCCGCGTTTGTCCGAGCCTCGGAACGTGGCCGCAGACGCCCAGGCCGTCGAGACCAGTTGCGAAACGGACAGTCCTGATTCGAGGATCTTCGCCTTAAGGTCGGCGATGTCCCTGTCCCCAATCAACTCATGATCAACCTCGGGGACGGGATCCTGCCAGATCATCACCTCGTCCGGAACCTCCGGGCCAAGATATCGCGAGCGGGGCCCCATGTCGCGGTGGGTCAGCTTGAACCACGCTCTTGCGAAGGCGTCCGCGAACTCGTCAGGGTTCTCGTGGAAACGTCTGGAGATCTTCTCGTAGACTGGGTCGAATCTCAGGGAAAGGTCCGTGGTCAGCATGGCCGGCGGGTGACGCTTGGAGGGGTCGTGGGCATCGGGTACTGACTCGGCGCCAGCGCCACCCTTCGGTATCCATTGATGCGCGCCGGCGGGGCTCTTGATCAGTTCCCAGTCGTATCCGAAGAGGTTCCAGAAGAAGTTGCTGCTCCACCTGGTTGGCGTGGAGGTCCAGGTGACCTCCAGGCCGCTGGTGATGGTGTCGGCGCCCTTGCCGCTGCCGAAGCTGCTCTTCCAGCCGAGGCCCTGCTCCTCGAGGGGGGCTGCCTCGGGCTCCGGGCCCACATGCGCCGCATCACCGGCACCGTGACACTTGCCAAACGTGTGACCCCCGGCGATGAGCGCAACCGTCTCCTCGTCGTTCATCGCCATGCGCGCGAAGACGTCACGGATGTCCTTGGCCGCTGCCAGCGGATCAGGTTTGCCGTTGGGCCCTTCCGGGTTGACGTAAATCAGGCCCATCTGCACGGCGGCGAGGGAGTCCTCGAGTTCCCTGTCACCGCTGTAACGCTTGTCGCCAAGCCATTCGCTTTCCGGCCCCCAGTAAACATCAGTTTGTGGCTCCCAGACGTCTTCGCGACCGCCAGCGAATCCGAACGTCTCGAATCCCATCGATTCGAGGGCCACGTTGCCGGTCAGGATCATCAGGTCCGCCCATGAGATTTGCCGGCCGTATTTCTGCTTGATCGGCCAGAGCAGCCGGCGGGCCTTGTCGAGGTTCGCGTTGTCAGGCCAACTGTTGAGCGGCGCGAAGCGCTGCGTGCCATCGGACGCCCCGCCGCGGCCATCGGATACGCGGTATGTACCGGCACTGTGCCAGGCCATCCGGATGAACAGCGGTCCATAGTGCCCATAGTCGGCCGGCCACCACTCCTGCGAATCGGTCATCAGCGCCTCGAGGTCCTTCTTCAGCGCCTCCAGGTCGAGCTTCTTGAACTCCTCCGCGTAATTGAAACCCTCGCCCATGGGGCTGCTCAGGGCGGAGTTCTGATGCAGCATCTGCAGATTCAACTGATCCGGCCACCAGTCTCGAATCGACATGGCCGGAGCGCCCTGCGTACCCGTCACGGGGCATTTGCTACTGGTATCCATCTGTTTCTCCTTCGTGGACTGGGCCAACACCAAGCCACCATCAGAACCCAGCCAAAGGCTGCCGGCCAAGACGACCAGCCAGATCGGCCTCGTTCCGCCGTTCAGTCGCCTGGTGTGTCCTGGTGCAGCACCGCTCGTCCGGCGGTATATGCTTGAGGTCCCATAATCTCTCATCTGATTTCTCCAATCGTTTGATTGATCGCTGATTGATCTGATCGCAACGTGTCATTTTGTTGTTGTCTATTCATGCACCCTCCTCACCTCCGCGAGACAGTCGGGACAGGTGCCCCAGAAGATCACCTCCGCCTCGTCAATCTGAAACCCCGAGTCGGCGGCGGCGGTCAGGCACGGGGTCTCGCCAACGGCGCAGTCAACGTCGACCGTCCTTCCACAGCCCCGGCAGATGACGTGGTGGTGGTTGTCACCTACCCGGTCCTCGTAGCGAGCGGGCGAGCCGGCGGGCTGAATGCGCCGGATAAGGCCCTTGTCGACCAGCATGCTCAGGGTGTCGTAAACCGCCTGTCGCGAGATGGCACCGATGTCGGCGCGAACGTGCTCTGCGATGGCGTCCGCTGTGCCGTGGGGCCGAGCCGACACCGCTCGCATCACAGCCAGGCGCTGGGCCGTGACTTGGATGCCGCGTGCGCGAAGGAGCGTGGCCGGATCTTCGGACATGACGGGATACTAGGTCCAACTTTGGACCCTGTCAACTATCTGGCTGGACCCGTTCCTGCCTTTTTGGACTGGGCGCGGGCCAGACCCAGCAGCCGATGCTGCCTGCCGGAGTGCAGCAACCTACCGGACCGGCGTCCGCTGGTCACGTCGTGGCCTGGACGAGGACAGC
>JANQGB010000561.1 GCA_028277545.1 Phycisphaerae bacterium
TCGGAAGATCAGGCGGGCCTTGACAGTTAGGGACCGATAGTCATGCGGCCGACCGCGAAATCAGAGTGTGTTTCGGAGGGAAAGCGGGTTTATCGGGCCCTGGCGACGCTCAAGGGCCGATAACGCAGGGCGGTGGTCAGGCGCCGGGTCAGGCGACGTCCTCCCAGTCTTCACCGTAATGAATGGTGATCTCTTCGTCCGGCTGAATCGTGCGCAGAGCGTAGAGGTCGAGACCTTCGAAGTCGCTGTTGGGCTTCAGGTCGTGGTTAAGAAACCGCAGGCGCCCGTAGCCCTCATAGCCCTTGAGCTCATCGCCGTCCTCGACCCACAGCACGTGCTCCCCGTCGCGATCCGTACGCCGGGCCAGGAAGCGCCCGATACGGTCTCCGGATTCGATAGTCTGCCTGGCAAACACGCCATGGCCGTGAATTGGACTGGGCCTGACCTCGATCTTCACGCGCGCATCTCCTGACTAACGGCACGAAAAGACGCAGTATACAGAAACCGAGGCGCGATACCACAAGCACTTCTCGAGAAGCTACCACCCGTCCGCGGCGGGGTTCTACCTCGCGGTGGCGGGCTACCGGCGCAACGAGTACGTCGCATGGCAGGCGTATTGACCCGGATCCCGCCTCACTTGCCGGTCTGAGTTGGCGGCCAGATGGTCCAGGATATGGTGGGCCGCTTCAGCCTGCTCGGGTTGCCCCACGGCCTCGGCCAGTTGCTCGGCGGTGCGGGCGTCGGCTGAGGAGCGCAGCTCCGCCAGCAGGCGACGTTGAAGGTCTATGATGCTGGCAGCCGCCTTCTTGCCGGCCTCGACGCCCGGCTGGTGGTAGGCGTTGACGTTGATCAGTGAGGCGTAGAGGCCGACCGCCCGTTCGTACAACGCGATCAGCGTGCCGACGCTGCCGGGAGTCACGTCGTCGAGGGTGATGCTGATCGATTCACGCCCCTTCTCGTAGAGCGCCTCCCGCGTGCCCAGCAGAAAGCCCTGCAGGTAGTCGCCGCTGGTCACGTCCTCTTCGACGCACTGGGATGGGCCGTCGCCATCCCGCCGTACGCCGATCAGCGTGGCGAAGAAGTTGTTGACGCCTTCGCGAAGCTGCTGCACGTAGGCGTGTTGATCGGTCGATCCCTTGTTCCCGTATACGGTCAGACCCTGGCAAACCACCGCGCCATCGAGGTCGAATTCCTTGCCCAACGACTCCATGACCAGTTGTTGCAGGTACCTGGCCAGGAGGGCCAGCCGGTCCTTGTACGGTATGATGACCATGTCCTTGGCACCACGACCATCTACCGCGTGATACCACATCAACGCCAGCAGGGCGGCCGGGTTGCGAGCCACCTCGCGGTTGCGGGTGAGCTCGTCGGTCTTGCGGGCACCCTCCAGGATCGCATCGACGTCGAATCCCTGCAAAGCGGCCGGCAGCAGGCCGACCGCCGAAGTTTCGGACGTTCTTCCGCCCACCCAGTCCCACATGGGGAAGAAGTCCAGCCAGCCTTCACTGCGGTATCGCTGGTACAGCTTGCTTCCATCCTGGGTGACGGCCACCGCGTGCTTCGGGAATTCAAGTCCCGCACTCTCAAAGCGGTGGATAGTCGCCAGCATGGCGTTGCGTGTCTCGACCGTGCCGCCTGACTTGGAGACGACGACCACCAGCGTCCGAGCCAGCCCGTCGCCAATCTGCCCGACGGTGCGGTCAAAACCGTCCGGATCGGTGTTATCCAGGTAATAGGCCCGCAGTCGAACGCTCGCCGATCCCAGGGCATCATCCACGAACTGGGGCCCCAGCGCCGACCCGCCGATACCCACTACCAGGAGATTGGTGAACGGTTTGCCTTCCGGGGTGGCCAGCCGTCCGCCGTGCACATCGGCGGCGAACGACTTGACCCGGGCCAGCGTCTGCCTGATCTCATCCCCGATCGCGGGGTCAGGAGCGAGTTCCGGAGCTCGCAGCCAGTAATGGCCCACCATGCGGTCCTCATCCGGGTTGGCGATCTCGCCACGCTCCAGCGCTTCCATCGAGTCCAAGGCCTGACCTATGGCTGGCGACATTCTCTCGAAAAAGTCATCTTCGAAGTTCATGCGCGAGACGTCCAAGGTCAGGCCGACCGACTCGCAAACACACAAGTACTGCTGGTATCGCTGCCAAAGCTGGGTTGGATTCATGGGTTGCTCTCTGAAATTCGGAACGGCCGAAAGGTCAAAGCGTCCAGAGACTCGGAGTCGCCCGGAGCAGACTCGGTTCGTCGGGGTGCGCCGCAAAGAATGCTCCGCACGGGACGAGGCGGCCGCGTCATTTCTTGCCGTAGGCTGTCGTAAGAGCCTCTTGAGCCGTCAGCAACACTTCGCAGTCGCAATAGGCTCCCTGGCGAATGAACACCAGGCAGGCGTCGCGTTGCTCGTCGTCCACAACACCCAGGCCGGAGAGCACCTTCCGGGCGATCATAAAGTCGCCGCTGCAAGTCTCGATCGGGCTCTCGCCGGCGGCGTCCTGCATCGCGCTGAAGAAGCCGAGCTTGAGCAGCTTGCGGGCCAGCTTGGGCTCCGCCTTCTCCACATCTCCCGACCGCGGCGCTCCCAGGGCGTCCTCGATGGTCTCGCCTGGTGCCAGTTCGAACCAGACCGCCCCCCGTAGTTTTTGCTCGTAGTAGTCTTCCGGCAGCCGCTGCATGATCATGCGGAAGCGCTGCTCGAGGAACAGACCGCCAAACGACTTGTGTCGGAAAGTCAGGCACATGCGCTTCCAGCGGTCGGACAGGCCCACGTCAACCTCGATCCCCGGCAGGGCCGGTTCGAGCAGGTCCAGCAGCTTCTTGCGGATGGCTTGGAAGTCCTTCGCTGTTGGCATTCAACGGCCGATCCTGGTGACACAACCCGCACCGCGTTCGCCCGTGTCCTGTAGCCCCCACGCGGGTACGTGTCAAGTGGGCGCGTCGCCGGGCGCTGGGCGACATCACGCTCAGCCCTGTTCGGCTGTCTCCTCGCCGCCGTCGACAAAATCGGGGTACAGCCTCTCCATGCACGCCGGGCAGATGCCGTGCGTGAACTCCGCTTCCGAATGATCGCGGATGTAGGCCTCGATCTGTGTCCAGTATCCGTGGTCATCACGGATCTTCCGGCAGGCCGCGCAAACGGGGAGCAGTCCGCTGAGCAGCTTGACCTTTCCCAGCGCCTCCTGCAGCTCGCGGTTGCGCGACTCCGCCTCGTTGCACAGCCGGCGGATGTTCATCACGTCTTCGTGGCGTGCCAGGGCGACGGCGATGGCGCGCTCGATGTCTCCCCGGCGTGGAGGCTTGGTTAGATAGGCGGCCACGCCGACCGTGCCTGCCTTGGCGACGAGATCGTGCGATTCATGCGCGCTGACCACAATCACCGGCGTGGGCCAGGACTCCTGGATCTGGCGGGCGGCTTCCAGCCCGTCGAGAACCGGCATCTTGATGTCCATCAGCACAACGTCGGGCCGCAGCTTGCCAACCAGCTCTACGGCCTCCTGTCCGTTGGAGGCTTGCCCGACCTGGATGTGGCCGATCTCCTTCAACTCGCGAGCGATCTCCTCGCTCACCAGGTAGTCATCCTCGGCCACCAGTACCCGGACCTTGGCAGGCTCGTACATCGGTCAGCCCTCCGCGCCGATCGGTGGTATCTCCGGCATGAAAGTGAAGCACGTCACGGCACCACCTTCGTTAGCCAGTTCCACCGTTCCCCGTAACGTCTGGCTCACGATTCCTCGCACCAGATCGAATCCTATACCTGCCTGGCTGAAATCACCCGAGAGAATCTGCTCGGGATAGCCAGGACCGTCGTCTCGGAACCAGACCCGCACCATGTCGCCCGCCACCGAGGTCCGTACTTCGATGCAGGCCGATTCACGATCGCCCAAGGCGTGTTTGGCGCTGTTGGTCGCCAGCTCGTTGACTACCAGCGTAAGATGGTGAGCCTGATTGCTGGTCACCCGAACGGGGGAGTCGGCCACCTTCAATTCGATTGTCGCGGACAGCGGCAGCCCGTGCAACGCCGCCCTTATGACCTGCTCGCAGAGCCTGCTGAAGACCAAGGGGCGCCATCCCGTGGCGGACAACAGGCTGTGGACGGTGGCCAGCCCCTCAACGCGTCCGGCCAGGCTGCGCAGAGGAGGCAGGTAGTCCGGCGTTCCTTCGGACCTGGCCCGGTCCTCTTCCTTGTGCAGCATGCTGATGATCGCGGAGAGGTTGTTCTTCACCCGGTGGTTGACCTCACGCGCCAGCACCGACTGAGTCTCGGCAAATTGCCGCAACTCCTCTTCCGCCCGCTTGCGCTCGGTGATGTCGGTGGAGATCGCGCAGATTCCGAAGGGCTCTCGCGATTCGCCAATCAGCGGGAACTTAACGGTCAGGTAGGTGTGGGCGACTCCGTCCTTATGATTCACAACCTCCTCGGCCTCGACCGGTCCGCCAGCCTTCAACGCCGCCAGGTCGGTCTGCCAGAGGGCGTCAGCCACCTGCTGCGGGAAGAGATCGTATATGTTCCGGCCCACGAGCTCCTCGGGTGACGGACCTGCCAGCACTTCGAACCTGCGGTTCACCATGGTGAGGTTGCCCTTCAGATCCTTGATGGATATGAGCGCCGGTGAATTATCCATAATGGTCTGCAATCGGGCCTCGCTGTCCCGGACGGCAGCCTCGGCCTGCTTGCGCTCCGTGATGTCAAGGAACATTACCGCCATGGTCCCCGGGGCGGTCTGAAAGGCGTGAAACTCGTAGGCGCCCTCGATCCGGGCATCGTCGTAGTCGACCTTCTCTGTGTGCCAAGGCTCGCCATGACTGCACGCCCGGCGATAGTGATGCGGCACTTCGCTATGCGCCAGGAGCGGAAACGCCTGCTCGATGGTCTGGCCGAGAAACTGCCGGCAGTCGACGCCCAGGATACGATCCGCGGCCGGATTGGATCCGGTCAGGACCAGCCGCTCGCTGGGCTCCAGCGTGTACATGTGTATGCCCATGGGCGACGATTGGACGATGTTGCGAAACTTCTGCTCAGATTCCCGCAGGGCTTCCTCGGCTCTTTTGCGCTCGGTCAGATCGTTCATCACGATGATGCTACGTTCACCGATCGATGCCAGCCGGACTTCGATAGCCCGAGTGGAACCGTCCCTGCACCGCACCACGGACTCCAGCGGTTGAATCTCGCCGCGGTGCTCTATGGCCCCCTCGACCCTGCGGTACAACTCGGATCTGATCTCCTGCCTGTACTCCTCCTTGGGGTACGCCAGTTGCCACCACTCCTCGGCGGTGGGAATGTCGTTCAGCGTGTAGCCGAAGAGCTCCACGAATTTCCCGTTGAGGTATTGAAAGCGATGTGCCAGGTCGCTGATTATCATGGCAATGGGCGAAGTTTCCAGCAGCAACCGAAACTGCCTCTCGCTCTCCAGCAGGGCTTCTTCGGTCCGTTTGCGCTCGCTGATGTCCTCGATCACCGCGATCAGGTACTTGGGCTCGCCTGACGGCTCGCGCATGAGCGACACGGTTAACTGCACCCAGACCACCGAGCCGCTCCGGTGAATATACCGCTTCTCCATCGAGTAGCTGCCGATTCGACCGGCCAGGAGTTTGCATACCTGCTCCAGGTCCTCGTCCAGGTCGTCCGCGTGAGTGATGTCCTGAAAGGTCCGCGCCAGCATCTCCTCGCGAGAGTAGCCGACGATCTGGCAGAACCTGCGGTTGACGCGCTGGAATTCTCCCGTGGGGGCGACATGGGCAATCCCGACGGCGGCTTGCTCGAAAGTGCTGCGGAACCGTTCTTCGCTCTCCCGCAACTTCTGCTCGGCCTTCTTGCGCTCGGTGATGTCGAGCGCGGTAAAAGTGACTCCGGCGGATAGATCGCCAGGATCGACGGGAGTCGAGCTGAGCAGGACATCGATGATCGTGCCGTCCTTGCGTTGCCAGTGCGTATCCACAGTGCCCGTGCCGCGATTCCGGATCTGGGCATACTTCTCGCTCCCCACCCACTCGAATTCCTCGTCGCTGGCATAGAGCATCCTGGCGCTTTGGTCGACGAGGTCCTCGGACGAGTACCCCAGCAGGTCACACAAATGAGTGTTCACACGCTTAATGATGCGGTCGGAGATCAGGCCGATGCCGATTGGCGCCACGCGGAAGATGCTGTTCAGCGTGGCGGCTTGCTCCCGGAAGGCATCCTCGGCCCGCTTGTGCTCAGTGATGTCCCGTATGATGGAAATACCCCCGATGATTTCGCCGCTCTCGGTGCGCAGGGGGGAATAGTAGCCTTCGAAGTACCCTTCCTGTCCGGACTCCGGTATGCGGTAGGGGCGTTCCCTGGAGACGACGGTCTTGCCGGCCAGCGCTTCGCGGAAGAACTCTGCTTCGCCGGTCTGCTTCAGTACCGGAAAGACCTCGAACACGTTCTTGCCCAGCACCTCCGCACGCTTAACTCCGGATATGATTTCCATCTGTGGATTCCAGGCCGTATAGCGATACTCGCGGTCGAAGGCGAGGATGCCGTCAACGCTGCTGTCTATGACCTGCTCCGAGAACTCGCGCTCGCGGCGTAAGGCGTCCTCAGCCCGTTCCCGCTCGGCGACCTGCGTTCTGAGACTCGCATTAGCCGCGGCCAGTTCGGCGGTCCGCTCTGCTACGCGCTGTTCCAGTTCGTCGTGTGCTCTTTGGAGCGCTTTCTCGGCCCGCTTGCGCTTGGTGACGTCGTGCATCGAGACCACGGCCCCCAGGCTGTTGCCGCGCGAGTCCGTGAGCATGCGGCCCGTTGCCAGCAGGGTGCGCTGTGGCAGGTTCTGGGGGGCGATGACCATCTCCTGGTCCACCACCTCCTCGCCCTCCAGCGCCCTGAACAGTGGGATGTGCTCTTTTTTCAACGGCGTCTTGCCGTCGCCTTCATAGAGACCGTAATGGTCCGCCCATTGGTCCGGGGGGATCGGTTCTGACGGCAGACCGTGGAACTCACGAGTTGCCGGGTTGAAGTAGGCCAGTGTGCCGTCCTTCTCGCAGGCCACGATGCCGTCGGCCACGCAATCGAGCACGGCCTCCTGAAACACGCGCCGCTTCTCAAGTTCCTCTTCCGCGTGCCGCTGACGGTGGCTGAGTCTGCGGCAGGTGGAGTACATAACCAGCAACGAGGCCGGCATCAGCACACAGCAAACTGCTACGAAGCCGCCACTGAGAAACCGCATGCCTGATCGGACCTCGTCGTCCAGCGCGGCCCTGGCTCGATGGATCCCCAATGTCCACCCCCGCCGCGGAACGGGCGTCAGAGCCGCAACCTGCGGCTGCCCGCTGCTGGCGATGTAACCTCCAACGTAGTCCCGAGCGGATGCTATCAGTGTCCGTAGTGGAACACGCGGCTGCTCCTCATCCCCCAGCAACGACTCCTCGCCAATGGCCGTGCCTACTGCCTCCGGATCGGCGGTGTGCAGAAGCAGGCGTGCTTCCTGGTCCACAACACAGAGATACTCGTCCGCCGGCTTCTGGCCGCTGGCCAGCCACTGAGACTCGATTCTCCGCAACACATCCTGATTCGATAGGGCCTCCGCGTCTCCAACGGCAGCCAGCAGGCGGGCCGTCTTCAAGTAGGCCCCGCGGTATTGCGCCTGCGTCGCGTTGACCGTGTAGCGATGCGTTACGACGCCTATGACCAGCGCTCCGGCTACTGCCGACACGCCAAGCAGGGCCGCCGTGCCGGCCACGTCCCAGTGGCGGCGCCAGGGCGCTGCGCGCTCCTCGCGGGGTCTGCTCATGATTCGAACTCCTGCGCCTGCTTCAGGCGTTATCCGCGCCGCGGGAAATGGCTGCGTCGCAGAACTCCGTCACCGCCAGTGACATGCAGTGGCATGAGTATAGCTCGGCAGTTGCGCGGTGATGACTCCGACGTCTGCGGAGTACCCAGCGCGCGGCCAGCGCGTCATCTGTGGCGGAGACAGTCCTGTCCTCGTCCTGAACCCACCACCTCCACTCACGCCTGAGCCGTAGCAGCGGGGGGCCTCTACCGCCGCTGCAGTCAAGACAGGCGCGTAGCGGCCCACCGCTCGCGTGGGCCCGCCGCACCGGAATCCCGCCGCCCGCTCGGTGAGGCACTTGCAGCAACCACGTGGCCAACATGCGCCGAGCGGCGCGGTGGCCGGCATCCGTAGTGTAGACCACAGACCGGCGGCAAGGCTCGCGATTGGACCTCCAGCATGCGACATGGGCGTCTCCAACCTGGCGATTCGACGCGGCCACAGCCGCCAGGGCCAGACGCTACGGTGTGAATTGGACTCGCTGTGCTGCGACCTGGTCCGAGAGCCTGACTCAGATCGCCGCCACTAGTTACTGCACCTGAATAATAATGATACTCGCTGTTTGTGGAGCATGCAAAACACATCGCCGCCTCCAGCACGAGCACCGGCATTCGACGCGGCAGCGCTGTCCTCACGCCCGCGATAAGGACGGCGGCGCAATACCCATCCTCCTTGCCTCAAGCCGGAGGTGCTTATGTTCAAGCGCGCAGGCAGAACCGTGTTGGCCACCAGTCGGAGCCAGCCGTTATTTGGGCTACTGAGTTCACACAAGGAAAACTAAGAAATTGCGGAATGAATTAAAA
>JANQGB010000575.1 GCA_028277545.1 Phycisphaerae bacterium
ACTGGCCAGAGGGTAACCGATCGGTGCCGCGCTTTCCACGGATGGCCGACACGCGACAGCGCCGTCCGCGGGTCACGGGAGAGCGGCTGTACGGCGTGGTGTATCGAGGCCAGGGTGATGCCTGGTCGACGTGCTACGCCCCGCCCTTCTCCGCGTGAGTGCTGTGGAGATTATTGTTCTCTGGCGGGCGAGTGCGATGCGGGTTGATAGATCTTCTATGCACCGGCAGGATGCCGGTGCCACACACTCACCGGCAAGATGCCGGTACCACGCATCCAGCGACTGGATGCAGGTACCACATATTCGCCGGCTGGGTTCCGGTGCCACATGTTCACCGGCGGGATGCTGGTGCCATGACTTGTCTTTAGACGGCCGGTTGGCGGCTGCTCTCGCCCCCAGGCTGCGGTGGGTCTGCTGCTTCCAGGGGGTCCAGGCCGCCGTCCAGGAATTCGTTAAGCAGGTACTCCACTTGGGGCACGTGGTCGTCATGGTCGGGGTTGCTGGCCGTGATCTCGGGGTGCAGCAGGGTCAGCACCAGGTCACAGCGGCGGCCCAACCGATCCCACTCGGACAGGGCGGTCCTCAGCGACCGGCGGAATCCGTCCAGGTCCCGGTCTGCCTCGTGAGGGTAACGGTCACGGCGTTCCGGCGGCGACCAGATCGGCCAGTCGTCGCCCATGAACAGCGTGAAGTTCTCGGGCAGTTGGCGGTCGGCCAGGCTGTCCAGCATCTCAGAGAAGGGCGTCTCCCGGTAGACCTCCGCATCCGGGTCCAGGCCCTTGAGCATCAGCGATGCGCCTGCCCCCGCGGCGTGGTTGGCAACACGCTGCATCGGTTCGACGATGTACTCTCCCGAATACTGGCGGAGCCAGACCGGCGTGGCTGCCAGCAGAGTGGGCGTGTCGACAAAGTGCTGAGCGTACACGTCGATCACGTCCATGAGGTAGGCCTCCCACAGTTCAACGCTCCAGCCAGCTTCTGGCAGGGCGGTTCGCGCCCCGCGGCTGGCGTTGGCGGTGGTAAGGCCCAGGTGCCCGGCTCCGATCCACACGTATGCCACTCGCGGGTCACCATCGTATCGCTCGGCCAGGGCGGACACGTACTCCTCGTAGAGCAGCAGGAAGAGGTCGGAGTCCCAGACGCGCGGCAGCCTCATCGGCTCGGTGTCCTTGGGGCGGGCATGGAACTCAACGGCCGGAACACCCTCCTCGTAAACCCACTCCGGCGTCAGACCGCCCATCGAGCCGCGCCCCAGCACGCCGCTGCGGATGATCACTTCCTTGCCCTGCTCGGCCCACCAGGCTATCTCAGCCTCCAACACGGTGAAGTCGAACTCTCCGCGCCGGGGCTCGATAAGTGGCCACGGCGACTGCACCACTGCCCCTTCCAGCAGCGGATGACCGGCCGCCACTCGGGGCGGATTGTTCTGTTGCGTCAGGCCGTGATAGTCCCAATACAAACGAATCTGACCTTCGCGCTGCTCGGTCGGCACGGGCTCTACCGGCGGTTCCGCCACCTGCTGGACAACGTCGTCCCGCTGGGGCGGTTCCTCCGGGTCCAGGTCGCCGGCCGGGACGCGCGGGTCGCGGGGAGGTTCGCTGGACGGCGGGAGCACATACTCGTCGGCGGCGAAGCCGGGCGCGGTGCCCTCTACGACAGGGGCTTCGTCTCCGGTGTTCCACTCGCCGGACTCACCGGCAACTTCGGCATAGTCATCCGCATCGAACGCGCTGTCTTCATCCCGGTCGTCGAGACCGCCGTGACCTCCACCCGTGGTCCACTGGCCGGCGTCACCGGCGGCTTCGATATCGTCGCGCGCGTCGAACGCACTGTTGTCATCCAGGTCGTCGGGGCGGCCGTCAACGCCGCCGGTTTCTTCGGCCGGGGCAGGCTCCACGGCGGTCGCCGATTGAGGAGCTCCACATCCTGATATCCCGATAACTCCGCAGCCGACAATCACGCCTAGCGCGACTACGCTGGCCAAGCCGAGCCCCAACCGATCAGACCGAGTCCGCATACTGGTACTCCATGCTGCAAACGTAGTGATGTCTGGCCAAAGGGCGGTTTCCCCTCGCGCAAGGCGACGGCGCTCCCGTGCGGG
>JANQGB010000646.1 GCA_028277545.1 Phycisphaerae bacterium
AAGTACTTGAGGCCGTCGGGACAGTCGGTCTTCACGTACCAGGCGTCCGGGTCGGTCAGGCGCTGGTTGACGCAGGCGCCGTCGGGCAGCTTGCCCAAGGTCCGGATCGCGTTGGTGTCGTTGTCGCTGGTGGCGGTCCGGAGCGAGGAGGCCAGCAGGCGCTGGGCCACGTACTCCAGGTCCGGCGGTACGATCAGCTTGCGCCCCATGGCCGCGATGTTGATCTGCCGATCGTCCTTCAGCTTGGCGATGAGGATCAGCAGGGCCTCGAGCGAGGCCTCGTTCAGATCCGCAGGGGTTGCCAGCTCATTAGACTGGGTGCCACCACCGACCACCGGGTGCAACGTGCTGAACAGCTCGACTCCGTCTCCACCTGCAAAGGCCGAGTTGAAGCCGTTGTTCAGGATGTTGGCGCCCTTGACCTCCTTGGTGTGCTGGGTCGAGCGGGCCAGGGCCCTGGTATACTTCTTCCCAAGGGCGCCGTAGAGGTTGTCCTCCTCGGCCTCCTCGGTCAAAGCAAAGGCCAGCGCGATCGTCTCGTGGACGTAGCGCGCCGTCCAGGCCTCCGAGCCGGTATCGTAGGACACGGGAGCCCCTTCAGCCTTCACCGGGGCGGCCCCGAAGCCGGTCTGCAGCACATCCTCTTCGAAAGCCTTCTCAGAGGTGTTGTACTCGAAGATCTCTCGCCACTGCTCGGGGTACTGCTTGTACTCCAGCCCGAAGAGAGCGTTGAGGCCCGGCTCGAGCTGCTTGGCGAACTGTGCGCGATTCATAGGCATGGTTCAGTCCTCCTTAGACGCCCGGCGTGCCAGGATCGTCACGGCTGAACTCGTGCTCGTGGATCATGACTTCCAGGTCGACATTGAGGCCCCAGTCGTTGTCGGGGCGGTCGATCTTTCCCAAGACCCTGAGTCCAGCTGCGGCGGTCCCAAGCGTGGTGCCCAGCTCGTGATTGGATTGACCAGTGAGGTCGTCACCGGCCGTGGCAAGGTGGTCGCCCAGCTGACCTCTGTCGGCTGCGTTGACCGTCCCGGCGGCTTGGACCCCGAACACCAGGCTCGGGTCGTCGTAGACCATCGCCTTGATGTTCGAGGAACCGCTTACGCCGTCCCAGAACTTCTTGAACACCGGGTTGCCCCCAGAGTCCGTGTACTGGACCCCGGCAAAGACACCGAGGAGGCGGTTACCCGCCGCTGCCACTTCGATCCCGCCACCGGCGACCAGCTTCACGAGCGCGCCCGTGTGGATCTTGGTCGTGTAAGCAGCGGCGATCGGGTACTCGTTGGCCCGCTGGGGACAGCCGCCGGACAAATGCCGGATCGGCCAGAGCCCGCGCGGGCTATCCGTGTTAGCCATGATTTACTCCGTGAGGTTAGGTGTCCGCGTCCTCAGCCACCCGCACGGCGCGGGGGGCTTTTCCGCGGACGACGTCAGTCTTTCGATCCCTGTGGATCGGGTGACCAGGCTGCTCGACGCGGTTCAAATCCTCGTCAATCGCCTGGGTCTGCTCTTCCAGGATGCCCTGGTAGTGTCGGTTGCGCTGGTCGACCATGTGCTCGGGCATCTCGCAGAGGACGAGACCACGAATCGAGATCACCCCGTCGGCGGTCGCGCCATCCTTGGTCACCAGCGTATGGAAGCTGTCCGGCACCGTGTCGATCGCCCGCGGCGCCCAGCCCTCGCGAAAGCGCTTCGTGAGGTTGGCGGGGTCCGGGTCGCCGACGAGCTCGGAGCGGACCCACTTCTGGCGGTAGCCCGGCCGCGGCTCCGGTGTGTCGAGCTGCTGCGGCGGGATCCACTCGCGTGTGCGTTCCTGAGCTACCCGGGTGTCTTCAGT
>JANQGB010000058.1 GCA_028277545.1 Phycisphaerae bacterium
GCCTCAACGGCCAGCCGATCCGCCTGCTCGGCGATTCCTGGCACTACATGGGCGTGGCCCAGCAGAACCCGGCCTATGCCCGAACCTGGTTTGAATTCGCCCGCCAGGTCGGTGTCAACGCCATCCGCACCCACGCCATGCCCTACCCGCCCTGCTACTTCGACCTGGCCGACGAGATGGGCATGCTGATCATCGACGAGTCTGCCGTCTACGGCTCGGCCGGCACGCTGGCCTACAACGAGGACCGCTTCTGGGAGAACTGCCGCGACCACATCCGCCGCTTGGTGCGCCGGGACCGTAACCACCCCTCGATCATCTTCTGGAGCGCCTGCAACGAAACCGTCTGGAAGGGTGGCGATGACATACATCGGCACCTTCTGTCACTGGGCGAGGAAGCCCGGCGTCTGGATCCCACCCGCTTCGTCAGCTACGACGAGAACGACTGCGATCTGGGCGGCAACGCCCCATTGCACGCGGGACACTACGGCACGCCGCAGCACTGGGACCGTTCCTGGCAGCGGGATCGCCCCCTGGTGGTGCACGAGTTCTCCAGCCTCTACCACGGCGGTCCGGACAACGTGTGCGCCTTTGGCAACGAGGAAGTCTACGCCGACTACAACACCCGCCTCCGGGCTGCCGGCCAAGACGCCGCGGATATGTTCTGCAGGCTGCGAGAACTGGGCGCCGCCAGCGTCACTCCCTGGAACCTGAACTGGTATTGCCTCGAGCCCGGCCCCGCCGAACCAATTGAAGGACTTCCCGAGTCACTCACCGAAGGCGGCGCCCCCGTTCAGCGAATCGGATCGCGCTCCTTGACACTCAACTACGGCTACGACCCCGACCAGGCCCCCTGGAAGCCAAACCCCGCACTGGCCCCTCTGGCCGAGTGCTACAAGCGGCGCCGGTTCTTCCTGGAACGCCGCCCTCGGCAGGCCTTCTCCGGCAGTTACCTGGAAGTCACGCCGGCTGTCTGGGATCACACTCCCGAACCAGTCTTCATCGACGTGACCTTCGCGCTGCGTAAGAACGGCGAAATCGCCAACCAGGAGACCTGGGAACTGCCGCCCGATGATTGCGACGCGATCTACCCGACACTACGGGTCCCAGTCCCCGTGGTGTCGGCACCCGCCGAATGGACCGCCGAACTCACCATGGTCCGCACGGGCAGCGATGAGACATTTCACACCGAATCCTGGCCCATACACGTCCACCCGCGCCCACTTAAGAAGCTACGGCACAACCGTACCGCGTGGATGTTGGCGGACACAGGCGCCAACACATACGGCTGCCGGCGGCTGGAGCACGGAGCGCCACTGGATGACATCCTGACAGACGCGAACGCGACACTCGTTCTGGCAGGACCACACCACGGAGCAACCCTGCGCGATTGGCTCGATCGACCGGGAGTAGACCAGTGGGTACGCACCGGAGGCCGGCTGATCGCCCTTCCCGATGCCGTGGCGGACGATAATGCCTCCGTGCTGGCCCCTATCCGTCAGGCCGCCGATCACGCCTTCCCCCGCGACGTCAGGGACGGGCTCCTGCGCGGCCTGAGCGACGATCACTTCCGCGACTGGGGAGCCGACGGGCACGTTGCCAGGCTGCTCTTCCAGCGACCGCTCACCGGGCCGGCCTTCGCCCCGCTGGACGTCGGCGACCCGGCCGAGGGGCTGGCCTACACGCCGCTGGTCATCGTTCCCCGCGGCCAGGGTCACGTGATCGTCTCGGGCTTGGAACTGGCCGAGCGTGCAGCAGACACGCCGGCTGCCAGTATTCTCTTGCAGCGCCTGATCAACGACGAACTCACCCCGGCCCCGGCGGGCGACGTCGCTGTTCTCGGCGATATCAGGCCAGAGCAGCAGTCCTTCTACGACGAACTCGGCGTGTTGAAGGGTCAAGGTGACAAGGTCCTCCTTTGTGATGGCAGTTCCACCGCCGCCCTGCGCGACCCGCGCCTCACACCGGAGAACATCGACCGCCTGCTCTCAGCAGGCGGCACGGTGCTGGTCGAGCACCTCACGCCCGACACGCTCGGACCTTGGAACGACCGCCTGGGTACGGAGCTGACGCTGGAGGCGGACGTCCGCTACAACCTCGCCAAAGCCTGCGATTCCCCGCTGATGGCCGGTCTGAACAACTTCGATCTTTACTGGGTCAACCGCGAAGACAAACAACGCATCGTGCGCTTCACGCTTCAGGACGAAGCCGGCACGGCTCGGACGCTCGTACATACTGTGGCCACCCGCTGGGAGGACTACCAGCCGGCCCACGAACAGCACAAGGCGGCCATGATGATCCGGCGGATGGAATCCTTTGCCGGCCACCGGGCGGCTGTCCTGGAGATTCCGCGCGGCCAGGGCCGTATCATCATCAGCCAACTTCGACTGGCCGACGCCCGGGGCGCCTTCCGCGAGCGGGCCTCGCGCATCATGTCCCGCTGGCTCGACGTGCTGGGCGCGGCCCGCGATCCGGAGGTCAGCCCACTGACCCCCCGCCCGGTCACCGGCATCCGCAGCGACGGCTTCATCACCAAATGGCTGGTGCTCGGGCCCTTCACCTGTGACCAGGGTCACCC
>JANQGB010000686.1 GCA_028277545.1 Phycisphaerae bacterium
CCCAGTTGACTGCCACCGGGTCGCCGGACCCTACCGCCGCCTGCCCCAGGACACACCAGGTCACCATCAGCCAGGCTTGCCCGGCCGGCAAATGATTGAGCTTCATCCGAGCTTCTCCATCCAACCAACCGGCGCTGGCGCTATCGCAGCTCCGCGCCTCCGCGCCAGCACACGAGTCATCGCGTGCAGGCTCCAGGCGAGCGGGCATTCGTGCCGGCGATCGCCGCTCCGACTGCCTTTCGCGCCCTGCCCGGACAGGCACGCACTTCCGTCAGCGCACGACTACAGCCTACGTCGGCACAGCGCCGATCCGAAGTAAACACATGTAGCTTCCTGTAAGGTTCGTAAGCCGGTGGCAGGCGGCTCGCCCGTTTCAGTATGCCCGTCAAGAGCGCGCCGGACGCGCCGGGTAGATCGTGGCTTGCTGCCACGTGCCGGCCCTGATCAGGCGACCCGACTACTCGACCAGCAGAAAACCGTACCGGTTCATGGGCTGTGCGTAGTCTGACAGGACCTCGATGGGCAGGCCCAACTGCCTGGCCGTAGCGAAGACATCAACCGCCAGGCCTTCGGGACTTGGTCGCACAGACTCGGGATTCCTGCATTCCGCTCGCGTACCCACGCAGTCCGAACAGAGTTGGCAGCAATCCATGAAGATCGCGAAAGCCTTCTGGTACCCCAGCAGGAAGACCTCCCGTTCCAACTCCAGCAGCTTGCGGTTGACCGACCTGCTCCAGGCATACCGATCCTCGGGTGCTTCCACCTGCTTGGCAAAGTGAAGCATCACCGCCGTCGAGTACTCGCTGAAGAACTCGCGACACTCGCTCACCGGCGGCACGTTCGGCGGGCAGGACGCGTTCCGGCCATAGTCATCACATCCATACCGGCACTTCATGCGCACCCACCCCGCCACCACAATGCGCTCGGGATCGATCCACCGAAACGAACTGTACCCGTGTTGGCGGAGTATCTTCTCCAAGACGTCGCGGTCTGCCATGACTCTCCATCCTGATTGTCAACAGGACCATCGGCGGCACCCGTCTCCAACGCGCGGAGGCCGGCCGGCAGGCCCTTACCTGGCGAGTGTCCAGCCATCATAAAGAAACGCAAGCCGACTGTCAGGCGGCGGGCGCCGTCTACCCGCGACCGGTCACAGGCGCTCCAATCCCACCCGCAAACTCTGCCGAGCGCACCGCCGGCCCCCCGCTTATTCCCGGTTCATCCGGCTGGCCGGCCAATCGCGGTGTATAATTAAGTGGGGACACAGGGAGGTTCAGCCATGAACATCGAAGTGAGTCCCAAGGAACGCGACCTGTTGCTGGAACTGGTGGATGCTGCCTGCCGTGAGATCGGCCCTGAGATCCGCCGCACGCGGACCTTCACCTACAAGGACGACCTCAAGGAACAGCGCCGCACGCTGCGCCATCTCCACGACCAACTCGCCGCCGCCACGCCGCAGGTCGGGATAAGCGCGGTTTGACTGCCGGCCTCGCTGGCGCTTAGCCGGGGGCCGCGCGGCCCACAGCGCCTGCCGCCGCGCCGGGGCGCCAGCCGGACGTTAGTTCACCAGCGCCTGTCCAGGCGGTGACCTCCGCGCGGACCAGCCTCCACCGCCGCACCTCTGACCGCATTGGTTCGGTGGCGTTGTCAGACGCCGACTCGACCCCTAGAATCCCGACCCAACACCAGGAGCCACCGTAATATGCATAGGAATCGAACCAGGCAGGTCAGTATCGGGGACGTTCTCGTGGGTGGGGGGGCGCCGGTCGTCGTCCAGTCGATGACCAGCACCTACACGCACGACGTCGATGCGACAGTGACCCAGATACGCCAGCTTGCGGCCGCGGGTTGCGACGTGGTGCGCGTGGCCGTTCCCGGTCCGGAAGACACTGAAGCACTGCCCGATATCCTGGACCAGTCGCCAGTGCCTATCATTGCCGACGTTCATTACCACTACCAGCGGGCCCTGGAGTCCGTGGCCGCGGGCGTGCACAAGATTCGACTCAACCCCGGGAACATCGCCGACCGTAGCCAGGTCGATCGCGTTATCGCCGCCTGCCGCGACCGTGGGATACCCATCCGGGTTGGTGTCAACGAGGGCAGCGTGGTCGAGCGCATCGACAAGGCGCTGCGGGCCGAGCAACAGGCCTCCCTGACGCAGGATCCCCAGACCAGGCTCGTGCAACTGATGGTCGCGACGCTCGAAGACTATATGCGCATCTTCGACGCAAACGACTTTCACGACGTGGTTCTGGCCGCCAAGAGCATCGATGCGACTGTTGTCATCGAGGCTTACCGCGCCATAGCAGAGCGGTTCGACCTGCCGCTGCACCTGGGCTTGACCCATGCCGGACCGCCGGAGACCGGGCGGATTCGGTCCATCACCGCCCTGGGCACTTTGCTGGCGGAGGGCATCGGTGACACCATCCGTATCTCGTACGCAGCCGATCCGGTTCACGAGGTCGAGGATGCCAAGGAACTGCTCTACTCGCTGAAGCTGCGCGATCGCACCGAACCCGAACTGATCGCCTGCCCGACCTGCGGCCGCATCGAGATCGACCTCATCCGGCTGGTCCGGGACGTGCGCCAGAAGATCGCCGCCGAGATCAAGCTCCCCATCAAGGTCGCGGTGATGGGCTGCGTGGTCAACGGCCCCGGCGAGTGTGAAGGGGCCGACGTGGCCATCTTCGCCGGCAGGGGCAAGGGGATCATCTACGTTCAGGGCGAGCAGAAACAGACCGTGAGCGAGGACCGCATGCTCGACGCCCTGCTATCCGAGTGCCGTGAGCTGGCCAAGCGAGTCGAGCGCGGCCAGGCACAACTAGGACAGTCTGCGGTAGTGGTCACACCGCCGGACGTGCATCTCTAAGGCAGCACCCTGGGGCAATATCCCGCCCCAGTCACCATGTCAGCGCGTATTGTGCAACCGGGCATCAAACGCCCTCAATCGGCAAGGAGTGGCAAGCCGGCAAAGCGCGTAGGGTGCATCTCGATGCACCAGCGCGCAGGGCGCATCTCGATGCACCAGAACAGCAGGGTGCGCCCCGGACGCACCGTCGGTTCGACCCGCGCCGTAGCGCGTAGGGTGCATCTCGATGCACCAGCGCGTAGGGTGCATCTCGATGCACCAGAACG
>JANQGB010000070.1 GCA_028277545.1 Phycisphaerae bacterium
TTCGGGGCCTACGGTTTCCCGGAAAGTCACGCGGCCTCTTTCGCCCTCCTGGTGTACGTTTCCTCATGGCTGAAACGCTATTACCCGGCAGCGTATTGCGCGGCGCTGATTAACAGTCAGCCGATGGGGTTCTATCCCCCCGCCCAGTTGGTTCGCGATGCCCAACAGCACGGTGTCAAAGCTCTGGCGGTGGATGTGAATCACAGTTGGTACGATTGTACGTTGGAGCCGGGGCGGGTGGGTGGTGCGGTGCCGGGTCGTGGTGAAATGGTGCATCAGGATGCACCTTACGGGCATGATTCCCCACCCCTTGCTTCGCAAGGGATGGGGCACCCTGGTGGAAGTGAGATGGTGCATCAAGATGCACCCTACGGGCGTGATTCCCCACCCCTTGCTGCGCAAGGGATGGGGCACCCAACGAGGATGGGGCACACCACTAGGATGGGGCACACCACTAGGATGGGGCGTGCTGGCCCCTTGCTGCGGTTGGGGATGCGGTTGGTCAAGGGCATCTCTCGGGCCCAGGTCGAAGACCTGGAGAGGGCCCGGCGGGAAGGCGGTTTCTTCCGGTCGGTCGATGAACTGGTCCGACGCAGCGGTGTGACGCGCAGCACCTTGGCCCGGCTGGCGGCGGCGGACACGTTCAGGTCGCTGGGTCTCAACCGGCGCGAAGCGTTGTGGGCCGTGCTGGGCAGTCCGGACAGCGCGGATGACAGTCTGCCCCTGCTGGCGGGGCTGGAGAAGTCAGAGTCCCGGCCGCTGTTGCCCGGACAGTCTTTGCCGGGCAGGGTCGCCCAGGATTACGAAACGGTAGGCCTGTCGCTGGCGGCGCATCCCATGTCGCTGTTGCGCGAGGAGCTGACGGAGCGTGGCATCATCGATGCCCGGCAACTGTGCCGGACGCAGCGGGGCAGGCGAGTGCGAGTGGCGGGCCTGGTGTTGGTCCGGCAGCGTCCTTCGACGGCCCGCGGCGTGTTGTTTTATACACTGGAGGACGAAACGGGCATGTCTAACCTGATCGTGCGCCCGGAGGTTTACGAACGCCATCGCCAGGCAGCCCGTAGTGCGGTGGGGCTAATTGCTGAGGGGCGTGTCGAACGACAAGGCGAGGTGATTCACGTGCTGGCGGATCGTATTCTTGATTTGTCAGGCCAGATGAGTTCGCTGCGCTCTCGTTCGCGCGACTTCTGCTGAGCCCGGACGATCAGCCGGTCACTTCCATGGCGACTACGGTGACGTCGTCGCGGGGGCTGAGCGAGCCGCTCTCTTCGTCGAGCAGGCTGCTGATCCTGGAGATCAGGTCCGCGGCCGAGAGCCCGGCCAGCTCGTCGAAGACCCGGCGGTGGTGCGTCCACTTTCCTTCGTCGTCTTCGCGATCGGTGTAGGCGATCTCCAGGCCGTCGGAGTAGACGATGACCTTCTCGCCGGGCTGGAGCCGGACCGTGCGCGTGGGGAACTCCTCGTTGGCGAACAACCCCATCAACCCACCGGCGCTCTTGAGTTCGCTGACCACGCCGTCCGTCGAGACCAATAAGGGATAGGTGTGGCCGCCACGGGCGTACTGCATTTCCAGGGTCCGCGTGTTGATCAGGCAGTAGCAACAGGTGACGAACTGGCAGTTGGGGAGTTCCTGATCCGTGAGAGCCTCGTTCAACCCCTCCATGGTCTCTGATGGAGAGAGCAGTTCGTAGCCCTCGGCGCGCACGCGTTTGCTGACGATGGCCTTCTTGATAAACATGGTCAGCAGGCTGGCTGCCATGCCGTGTCCGACGGCGTCCGCCACGTAGAAGGCCACATGGTGCTCGTCGACGCGGAAGATGTCGTAGATGTCACCCGAGACCCACGACGCCGGGCGAAAGATAGTCGAGAAACGCAGCGGTCCGATCGGTTCGTTGAGCTGGGGGAGAAAATCCCGCTGGAGCCGGCCAGCCAGGCGCATCTCCTGATCCACCTCGCTGAAGTGCTGGTTCAGCCGTTTGCCGAGGCGTTCCATGTTGGTCAATTCCTGCTCCATGCGTTTGACCAACGTCCGGTAACGCTGCAGCGTAGCCAGCCGCGAACACAGGTCCGCGGTCGTGACACTGGGCGAGGCGAGATCCACGAGCGAGGCGTTGTCCACCAGGTCGTCGGCGTCGTCGCCCAGCAGAACCGTG
>JANQGB010000754.1 GCA_028277545.1 Phycisphaerae bacterium
ACAGGACCACCACCGTAGATACCCTCTTATGATAGCATCAACACCGCCGACGGCAAAACCGGAACGCTGGACTGGCTGACCCGGTCCGGCCACTCGAGGTAGCCGACCCCGCGCCGGCCGTCGCTGGCAAACGCTGGTTTGGAGCGGGTTTACGCGACCACCCCCCGGGCCCAGCGACGATGGCAAATTGCCACGAAGACCCGTGACATGTACGCTCTTGTCGCTATGAAGACGACTGTCTGCCGGACGCTCTTATTGTCAGCCATGTGGGTGTCGGCGGTGCCGGCTGCGGGCCAGGCGACGCCCGCGGCATCACCCGGCAGTCCCGCCCGGACGCGCGCTGCCGAGGCCACGCTTGATCCGTTCTGGATTCGCGAAGTCTCTGGCATAGTGGCCAGCCGCAAGAGACCCGGCACCTTCTGGGCCCACGGGGACTCGGGCAACCCGTCCCGGATCGTCGCCTTCGACGGGACCGGGAAGGTGCTGGCTGAGGTTGACATTCTCGGGGCCCCGAACATCGATTGGGAAGACATCTGCGCTGACGAGAGTGGTCATCTCTACATCGGCGACATCGGTGACGGCGGGGCACCGTCCGTGCGCCGCATCTTCAAGATCGCGGAGCCGGATCCGCTGGAACCGCCGACCGAACCAGTCGAGGTCCTGGAGCAGTACGAGTTCAGTTACCCGGCCGGCAAACGCTTCGATATGGAGTGCCTCTTCTGCCACGCAGACCAGCTCTTCGTGCTGGCCAAGTCGCGCTGGACCTCGCCGGCGCTGTACCGGGTCGTGGTGGGCCATGGCGGCGCCGCCGAGTTGAAGCAGGCGACCACGCTACGAGTCCCTATGGCTACCGGCGCCGACGTGTCGGCGGATGGCAAGCGGCTGGTGGTCAGCAACTACGTTGGCGTCTTCGTGTTCCCCATCGACGGCTCAGCAGGCCTGGTAAAGGCCGACGATCTGCAGGGCGTGCAATTCAACGTCAAGGGCCGGGTAGAGGGCTGCTGCTTCGCGGAGGATGATGTGCTGCTGGCCACCGAAGAGGGGACGCTCTTTCGCGTCACCGAGGACGACATCCGTACTCAGGCCCGGTTGACCGTCACAAATCCGGAGTAGATGTGGGGCCGCCTATGGCCCGGACGTCTGACGGGCGCCTGGTTATGGCACACACTCCCGCTAGCGCAAGCACCGTATGAGCACACACCACATCCACGCAGTCAAAAACCGGCAAAATCATTACGGTTTTGCAGGCTCCTGGTCACCTGAACTGACAGAGTAAACGGGCCGACAGGTCGGTGCGGCGCCTCCAGGCGTCCTGGAGAGACTCGCGCCGACCGCTAGCGAGAGGACAGATGATGATTACCCAAGAAGTTCAAGAGCGCAGCCAGGAGGCTCCGAGCGCCGCCGACAACGTGATGGATCTGACCACTCTGGATTCTGATCAGAGCGACACTGAGGGCGTGAGCCAGGGCGGGTCGTGCGGGCAGTGGTTCCGTTCGAAGAAGGGACTGGCGGTGGGCAGCTTCAGTGAGGACGTCTACCTGCGCGTCCCCGGTCACCTTGCGTGTGTGAACGTTCAGCTTCGGGGCTGGGATCTGCACTATACCGGGGGCCACGTGTCGGCCGACCGGATCAGCGTTCGCATCTCGCCGGTCGACTACGATCGGCGGACGGGGCGGGCTACGTTCAACATCAGTGGAAAGTTCCACGATCGGTTTCCCGATCCGTTTACCTGGCAGGTCTGGTTCACGGTGCTCGGAATTGCGTGAGCAGAGCCGTAAGGCCGCTGGTGCCCTGGCGTGACAGCGTTTGAGCATCGTTTCCAAAAAACGCAGGCTGCAGCTTGCGCGGAAGTCTGCGCGGGCTGCGGCCCGCGGCCCGCTCCAGCGGCACGGATATCGCGAGGTCGTACCGGTCTGGCGTCGGTGACAGGGCGTTGACGGGAGCGTGGCGCGCTATATACTCTGAACTACGATTCGGGCACTTTATTTGTGAGGTGAGAAACGATGACAGAGAACGACCTGTCCAACAACAAAGACATCCTCAAGAGCTGGATATGTGAGCGCATCGACAGGTTTCCGGGGGCCTGGACCCAGGAGATGACCGACTGGGCCACAAACGTAATTCATCATCCTTGCAAGCCTCTCAAGTCTGCAGTTAATCACCACTATGACGAGCCGCCGATACCGATCATCACGGGTTTCGTGGCCGCGCTGGCGATGAACCCTCAGCGTATTAGCGCCAACAACATGGAACTGCAGCTCAAAACGGTGGCCGCCTTGGTTGCGACCGTGATCGAGGCAGAGGCGCCCTGCCCCTACCCGCCGGGCACCGAGCCAGCACCGCTGACGCTGGATCAGTTTGTCGGATTCATGCGCCAGAACTCCGCATGATCGGGCCTCTGCCAGGCCTCGTACAGGTCAATGAGCCGGTCCGTGTTGGTCCTGAGCCTGGCAGGCTCGGCGTAGGATAGGGCCGTCAGGTACCCCCTGGCATCCAGGAGTTCGGCCTCAGCCTGCTCATATTGGCCGAGCCGTATCAGGCACGCGCCCAGTTCGCCGCGAGCGGTGGCGGTGAGGGCGGGATTGGGGACGCGCGCACCAAGGCACGTCTGGAGCGCCTGGTCGAGTGCCTGCCGAGCGTCGTCGTAGCGCTGGAGTTCATAGAGTGCCTTGCCGCGCCACATGAGGGTGCGGGCAATGTAGGCGTGCGGACCGTCACCCAGGGCCAGTCGGTAGATTCGCAGGGCATCCTCGAAGTGCCGCAGGGCCCGGGCGTAATCCTGCTCCCGGTGATAGTACGCGCCGAGGGCGCATGCGCTCTGAGCCAGGCTGGGGTGATTGGGCGGGAGCATGGAGGCTCTGGTAGTCCTGGCCTCGGTCAGGCAACTATATGCCTCCTGGCTCTCGCCGTGCTCGTGGAGCAGAACGCCGAGTTTGCTCAGGGCGGCGGCCAGGAGCAGAGGAGCTTCTTCGGGCCTGCTGCGGCAGATGGACACGGCTTGGCGATAGGGCTCCTCGGCCTCCGCCCCCTTCCCGCGCCTGATGAGCAGGTCGCCGAGCAGAAGGTAGGCATCGGCCATTCTGCGGGGGGTGTCCACCGTCGACGTGCCCATCAGGGTCAGGGCGGACCGGGTCAGCGACTCGGCGTCTTCGAGTTCGTCACGACCCATGCGGATGGTGGCCATCGTGAGCATGGACTCGACCACCGACTCATGCTGCGGGCCGAACATCCGCTCGCGCATCTGTAGTGACGCCCTGCAGAGCGCCTCTGCCTCGGCGAGTTTGTTGGCGATACTCAGATTCTTGGCCAGGCTGAGCTGGCTGGTGGCCGTGTCGGCGTGATCGCCATCGTGAAGCGTGCGGCGAATGCGCAGGGCCTCGCGAAGCTGGTGGCCGGCTTCTTCGTACATGCTTAGCGCCTGGTAGATCACGCCAATGGAGTGCTGGATCTCGGCTCGGATGGCCGGATCGGAGAAGGACTCCACGCGATCAGCGGCCCGATCGATGACCTGGCGCACCGTTACGTCCGTACCATGGCCCACCTCGGGTATTCCCCAGTCGAAGACCTCGCGGAGGAAGAAGTTGTTCACTTCGCCCAGACGGTCGGTTTCCTGTTGAGCTCGCAGGTTGGCGCGTGACGCGTTGATGGCGAAGGCCACGCTCACGATAGTGGCCGCCATGAGCGCCGCCAGGCTGAGGGCGAAGGTGGCCACGAACGACTTGTTCCGTCTGGCCAGCACGCGCAACTGGTAGAAGAGGGTGGGCTGCCGGGCCATGATGGCTTCGCCACGCAGGACGCGGCGCAGGTCGGCGGCCAGGTCGGCGGCCGACTGGTAACGGGCCTCCTGCTCCTTGGCCAGCGCTCGGTGGATTACCGTCTCCAGGTCTCCACTGAGCGACCTGCCCAGCGTGCCCAGCTTGGGCGGCTCCTCGTTCAGGATGGCGTGTATGGCATCGGGTATCGACCGGTTCTGCAGGTTGTAGGGCAGTCGACCGGACAACAACTCATAGCCGACCACGCCCAAGGCGTAGATGTCCGATCGCACGTCCAGACGCTCGGGATCACCGGAGACCTGCTCCGGACTCATGTAGGCGAGCGTGCCGATCAGCTCGCCGGCGGAGGTCTCGATGACCGAGACGCCACTGCGATCGTTGATTACCCTGGCGATTCCGAAATCCAGTATCTTGGGTTGGCCCCCTTCGTCGACCAGGATGTTCCTGGGTTTGAGGTCGCGATGAATGACACCTTTCTGGTGGGCGTGGTGGACTCCGTCGCAGACTTTGGCGAGCGTCTCTATGCGTTGTCGTACTGTCAGGCGTCTTTGCAGGGCGTCATCGAGCAGCGTGTGGCCGCGAACGTACTCCATGACGAAGTACGGCTGGTCGCGGCCGGCATCCGTTACTGTCACGCCGCTGTCGTAGATCTGGGCGATGCCGGCGTGCTGCAGGCGGCCAAGGATCTGGGCCTCGATCCGAAATCGCCGCAGCAGGTCGTCGGAGACGCGGTCCGGCCGTATTAGCTTGAGGGCAACGTCCCGGCGGAGGCTGGGCTGCGCCGCCAGGTAGACCATCCCCATGCCGCCCTCGCCCAGTTTCCGTTTGATCTGCAGCGAGCCGATGTGCCGCCCAAGGTTCGGGTCCGGGGGTGGGTCAGCCGGCCTGGAGAGCGATTCGGTCAGGTCGAAGCGGCTGCTCTGACCGACCTCGTCGTGGCTGGCCAGCAGCCGGGCAACCTGGGCGTAGAGATCGCTGTCGCCAGCGCAGGCCTGCTCGATGAACTCCTGGCGGTCGGCCGGTTTGGCCTCCAGGGCTTTCTGAAATACATCGCAGATCTGCCGCCAGCGGTGCGGGGTCATCCGAGGGCTCCATCAACTCAATCGCAGATTCAGCCAGGCGCGGGCCGCTCTGAACTCCTTTTCGATGGTCGACTTGCTGAGTTCCAACTGCCGGGCGATGTCATCGAACTCCAGTCCAGCGAAGAGTCGCAACTCGACGATGTTGCACTGCCGTCGGTCCAGTGAGTTCAGCTCCGAGAGGGCTTCCTGCAGATCCAGTAACTCTGTGCCATGAGATTTCTCCAGCAGGTCGAGGGTCTCGTCGAGTGGTACACGCTGCCGGTGGCCGCCCTTCTTGAGCGCCAGCCGTCCTCGGGCGTGCTCGATGAGAATCTGCTTCATGGCCCGGCTGGCTGCGAAGAAGAAGTGGCGACGATTGACGGCCCGTTCGAGTTCGCCCGACTTGACCAGGCGCAGGTAGGCCTCGTGGACCAGTGCTGTCGGCTGCAGGGTGTGCTCGGCCCGCTCGCGCCAGGCACCGTGCGCCTGGCGGCGCAGGACGTCGTAGACCTCCTCGAACAGCCGGGCCTCGTCGCCCTTGTTGCCGCCCTGGATGCCCTGCAGCAGCGTGGTGATCCGCCTGGTGACGTCGTCGTCCATCCCTGGTCCCCTGCGCCGCGGTCCGGTGGGCGTGCCTTGTATGACGACCTGCCAAGCGAGCACGCGATTCAGTTTCAGTTGTCCGCCCGCCCCCGACGTCCGGCATTCTAACGACGCGGGGCTCCGCCCGTCCACGGAAGGCGCTGCCGAGGGCCGCCGGCCAGGTATCGAGCTGGAGATCAGCGGCCGCCTGTTTCAGTAGAGCTTCAAGTGGCTGGGCGCGTCACTCCAGGCCCGGGCGCGTCTCGCATCCGCGGCGCCGGGCAGTTAGAATCCCGGGGCATGATCGCACGATTGCACAGCGTGGCTTTCAACGGGATTCAGGCTGTTCCGGTCGAGGTCGAGGTCGAGGTGGACGTTGCCCGGTAGACTTGGCTCGGGCGCCATGGATCAGCGAGATGGCCGTCATACATATCCAGCGAATTAAGAACGCCCTCCATAAGCTATTCGATGGCCGGCTCGACTTGTCGGATTATGCCGGCAAGCTCGAAGATGATCGAGACAAGGCCTTCCTCTCTCGGTCATTGGCGGCGTACAGCCTCACCCTACTGGCGGACATCGGGCCCGAAATCGCCGCGCCTAGTGTCACTGACGGCTTCGACGACAACGGAATTGACGCAGTGTTCTTCGACGCCGAAAACAAAGTCCTATACGTAGCCCAATCGAAGTGGATTGAGAACGGCCGCGGCACGATTGGCCAAGCAGATTCGCAGAAGTTCTTTTACGGGTTCCGGGATCT
>JANQGB010000755.1 GCA_028277545.1 Phycisphaerae bacterium
TGAGCATGATCTGACGCACTTCGTCGAGGTCCTGGGTTTGGCCCAGGGCCCAGCCGAGCTTGACGAAGGCGACTTCGGGCAGCATGTTGCCGGCCGGCACCACGCCCAATTCCATGATTTCTCGCCCCGTCTCGTAGACGTACATCTGGGTATAGCCCCAGATAGTCTGCACGGTCATGTACATGGCCACGCCGGCGTCGCGGGCGTACTCCAGGGCGGAATACAGCGGACGATTCACGTGTCCCAGGCCCGTGCCGGCGATGATTATGCCCTTGTAGCCGTTGTCCACCAACGACGTGATGGTATCCGGCTTCATGCCCGGGTAGTAGTAGACCAGCGACACGCGGTCGTCGAACACGGGCTGGCACACGAAATCCTTGCTATCCGGATCGCGGCGGTGGTAGTTGGGGTCCAGGATGCGGATGGCCTCATTGTTCACCATGGCGATGGGCCGGTCGCCGATGCTGCGGAAGGTGCTGCGGTAGCTGGAGTGCATCTTGCGCACGCGCGTGCCACGGTGCAGCAGGTCATATTCGTCAGACGTGGGGCCGAACATGCAGACCACGACCTCGGCGATGTCGCTGTGGGCGGCTGCCTTGGTGGCGTGGATCAGGTTCAAGGCGGCGTCGCTGCTGGGCCGATCGCTGCTGCGCTGCGAGCCGACCATAACGATGGGCACCGGCGGCCTCTGCAGCATGAAGGACAAGGCCGCCGCGGTGTGGTGCATGGTGTCGGTGCCGTGTCCTATGACTATGCCGTCCACACCGTTGGCGATCTCGGCCGCACAGGCCTTGGCCACGCCTATCCATTGCTCGGAGCTCATGTTCTCCGAGAAAATGCCGTACAGCTTTTCGGTTTCCAGGTTGCAGATATCAGCCAGTTCCGGCACCGATCCGTAGAGCTCGCCGGGTGAGAAGGCCGGAATGACCGCCCCCGTTCGATAGTCCAGCCGCGAGGCGATGGTGCCGCCGGTTCCAAGCAGCTTGACCCTCGGCTTGTCGTGCGAATACGGGAATCGTCTTTCAGGGATATTGTAGTTGGCCTCCCGCCGGCCGACCTCGACCATCGATACGATCCGCCCGGCATCCAGCCCGATGTTGTAGCCGCTGGCCAGCTTGAGCACTATGTGCCGGTCGTCCGAGGTTTCGCTGCGCGGCAGGATCAGACCCGCAAACTCGCCCCGGTCCGTAGTGACCTTCACCTCACTCCAGACCCGAACGTTGTTGCGAACAAGGACCTCCCTGCCTTGCCCGCGGTATCCCCGATAGTCGTTGCTCTCAGCCGTTTCGGTCACTCTGGACGTTCCCTTTCCATTCGCTGCCTCGGGATCGGCCACTCTAGTGGTTGGATGTAGCGCAGGCAAACATCAGGCGCCCGTCGCCAACGAAGAGAGCTCACGCAGGAGATGACGAAGGCGGGTCCCGACGCCGGCCCCGCTCCGAGCCGGTGCTCCTCGTTGAGCACCCCAGCGGTCCACCCGCGCTGCCGCGGCCTCCGCATGCGACAGGAGTCGGGCTACGCCGCGACGACGCTGACCGTTTGCCATTCGGTAGCCGGAGGGCTGGCAGTCTATGATTATCGGAACTGCATCCTGCTCGGACGGAAAGTCGTCGGGCGCCACGGCACGCCGGTAGAAGGTCGCGCCGGTCGGGTCGCAGTCGACGAAGCCGCCAATTCCAGGGCCTTTCTGTCCATCTTCCCGCCGGTCGGACCCAGGTTCCGCAGCACAGCGCCGCCTGGGCGACCTTGCACGAATTTGCGGTCCGCTTCGACCGACTGCCCGCCGGTCATCGCTCAGAACCCCTGGCCGATTCCTGATTCGTGGGTGGCCGAATTTGCCTGGTAAATTCTTGTCATGGACGCCGACTGCAAAACCGTGAGCAGCGTCGTATGAGTAGTCGGACGGCGTTCAGAAACCCAATGATGGCCAAATCGGTTTTTCAGACAACCCATCATCCTGAAATCGGAGTTTGAATGGATTGTGTATCAGCATCCCGCGCCTAGTATGATAAGGATGCTGAGAGTTATGGGATCGCCGACTTCGCGGCCGGGATGTTGTCTTAGCGGTGCGACAGCGGTCACGTTAGAATAGTCAATCGGCCTGAGGTGATTCGTAGTTGGAGTTCAGTGTCATGCCGAAACGCAACGATCTACGTCAGCGCATCATCTCGCTCATTCGACTCCAGCCTACGCTCACGCGTGCAGAGCTCAGCAAGAAGCTGGGCGTCACCTATCAGGCTGTACAGAAGCATCTTAAATCGCTCGAGAATGACCAACTGGTCGTGCCGAGCTTCCACGTGACGGACAAGTGGCGCCGTGAGCAGGATAAGTTCTGGGTCTTCATTGAGACGCAGTTCCTCCCGCCGTCAGTCTCGGCGGAGGGGGATGCGCCGGTGCCGGTGGCGAGCAAGCCTGAGTCCGACGGCGACCAGCACTACCAAAGGAAGCTGTGCACCGAGATAACGAAGGAACTTGCCAAAGACACGTGGCGGCACCTGACATTCGACGAGATCCACATTCTCCTGGGTGGCCAGTGTGACATTCTGTTGAGCGTATACGCACCCGGCGCCGAGCCAGTGTGGGAGTTCGTGACCAACTTCGTGCGAACGCGCGACCACGTAGTCCGCACGAGCACGGTGTGGAGCATGAGTCAGTCGACTGAGTAGGATTCACCACCCGGAGTGCGTACATAACTGAGAGGCGTGCGTTCCTCCCGGGCAGATTCGTTCGCTTGTACGCTTCAACGCGCCACTGCTGGCTTCGGTTCGTGTCTGGTTTGGCTCGCTGACCGTATCCTGCGACACTCCTGCCACTACGACTGGCGCGCTGCCCTTTATTGGGGCGAGACCGCTCCTACCAAGCGACTCTGCCTAGACCGCGCCCGCCACCTTGCCAGTAGAATACCTTGTCAAGAACTCGCAGGGGGCTGTTCTCGAACCGATAGGAACGGGGTGGTGAGTCGAAGTCGGTGTGCACGAGTCTCTTCTGACTTCCCGCGTCAAGCCCGGCGATTGCATAGACGCCTGCTCGAAGGGCTGGAGCGGGTCGTCCGGCGCCGCGGATGCCCGATCGACACCGCGCTCATCGCTTCTCTGGAATGAGCCTGGGGCACGCACGTCGATGGCCCTGCAACCGACTGTGCGCTCTGGCCGTTCCCGCTGACCTCCCTGCGTTCCGAGGGTTTCCGCGGGAGCGCCATCTACTCCGCGGCGGCGCGCGGATCCACCGCCGCGCGGCGCGAGCTGGAGAGGCAGCCGCTGAGTTGGACGTCCGATAACGGGTGGCCACAGCGACTCTCGTATCC
>JANQGB010000813.1 GCA_028277545.1 Phycisphaerae bacterium
GGGCCGTCCCACACGCCGTACAGTACGTCGGGGGGCGTGAAGGTGCCGTCGCCCAGGTTGAGCAGGACCGCAACGTTGCCGTCGTACTCGTTGGCCACAACCAGATCGAGGTCACCGTCGCCGTCCAGATCGCCAACGGCCACCGCCCAGGGGCCGTACCCCGCTTCGTACCAAACGTCGGGGGCGAAGGTGCCGTCGCCCAGATTCAGCAGCACCGACACGCTGACGTGATCGCGATTGGCCACGGCCAGATCCAAATCTCCGTCGCCGTCCAGGTCGCCCATGGCCAGCGCCCAGGGGCCGCGCTCCGCGCCGTACGCCACGTAGGGGGCGAAGGTGCCATCGCCCAGATTGAGCAGGACCGACACGCTGTCGCTGCCGAAATCGGCCACGGCCAGGTCCAGATCTCCGTCGCCGTCCAGGTCACCCGCTGCCACCGAGCGGGGCAAGGTCCCCGCGGCGTATAATACGTCGGGGGCGAAGGTGCCGTCGCCCAGGTTGAGCAGGACCGACACGTTACAGCCGCCATTGGCCACTGCCAGGTCCAGATCCCCGTCCCCGTCCAGGTCGCCCACAGCCACGGAGTAGGGAGTGTCCCCCGCACCGTACGGCACCGAACCGGCGAATAAGCTGTCCAAGCCTGGTATCTCGCACTCGTCCGGCACACCGCTGGTGTTGCAGTCCGCGCTCTGGCCGCAGCCTGGCAAGTCACAGGGGCCGCCCGACGTGCCGCAGTCCAGGTCGCATTCGTCGGGCAGGCCGTTGCTGTTGCAGTCGCCAGGCGAGCGACCCGCGTCCGGGGCGTTCACGAACTCAGCGGCACCCGCGGCGGCCGGGCGCTGCGGAAGCGCATCGACACCCAGGGCAATCGGTACGCAACAGGCTAGTGCCGCGACAGCGATGGCACTCGTTCCGAGACAGCGTGTAGGATTCGAGCCGGACATGCCTTGCCTCTCCATTCTTCCGCCGCGACGGAGTGGTTCCTCTGGGGCTCGCGTGCTTACCGAGACTGCGGCTGTCTTCGGCCCAACCGGAGCACTCCAAGGACGTGGAGCGCCAAGTCCATCCTGGCCAGCGCGCCCGCCGAAGACTGCCGCGCAGTTACATTAGCTTAACAGATTGCTAGCAGGAGAGGAAGCAGCAGTGCGAGTACAGTGTCACTTAGAGCGGTGCCCCCGCGCGGGTGCTCACCGTGCGGGTGCTCACGCCGCGGGTCGACCGGCTGGCGTCGGCTCACACGCGGCCAGGCGTGTCACCATAGGGGATATGCCCGTTGGCGTGTTGTCGTGCCTGTTACTTGCCCACGGCCTGTTGGAATTGGCCAAAGTCAGCCAAATCGACGCTGCCGCTCTGGTCCAGATCGACCACTGAACAGCAAGTGTCGGCATAGAGCACCGGAACACACGGCGGCGCGTCACAGGGACCAGTCAGGCAGCCGGCCAACCCGGGAAGATCATCGACCGTCACCGCCCCGTCGCCGTTCCAATCGCCTGGTACTGTAATCGGCGGGAGTTGGATGGCGACGGCCTCAGGGGCACTGAGGGCCAGGTCGTCGCGGAACTGGACCGCCACTGTCCGGGCATGACAGGGAGCGTCCCCGTCCACGGCTGCGTCGAAGAAGACAGTGCCACTGTCTTTCGGATGACTGCTGACCACCCGGATGTTGCTGATCTCGATACCCGGGCCCAGCCCCACGCGGACTCGGTCATCGACCAGAGGAATGTCCGTCACCGCCAGCCTCAGTAGTTGATAGGTCTCGCCGCGGACCAGCTCCGAGAACTGGGGAACCACCGTGCCGGCGGATATCCTGCCGTCTGGATGCAGGTCGTAGCGGTCTGAGAGGCGGAACATGGTCTCGGCCAGGATTACGGCGGTGCGTGGTGATGGTGGCGGTGGTGGCTCGTCAGGATCGTCCGGGTCAGGCAGGTAGCCTGTTTCGACGTGGCTGGCGGTGGATTCGTCGGCCTCCAGCCGTACCACAACCTGGTAGCCTCCCGGGAGCACCTGCTGGCCGGCCGAGTTGAAGACGCCGGTGTAGAGTCCGTCTCCCGCGTGCTGGTCCGGGCCAGTGCCGTCATCAACCAGGGGTATGTTCCAGGTCTGACCGCGGTGACGTACCCGGGCCTGTGCCTGGATGTTGGTCACCAGCGCCCCGTTAAACATGTTGGCTTCCAGGACCACCGGCTCGTCCAGGGGAGCACGCCGCGTCCGCGTACCAGCGCCGCCGAAGACCTCCTCGTGTTCGATGTAGCCGTGCCAGGCAATCGACACATTATGCGGTCCCGTGCAGATGAAGTCGGTGGTCCAGGCCCGCGCCGTCCAGGTGCCGGCTTCCGGATTCAGGACGTGGGCGGTCGAGTATTCGGCGTCGATGGAGGCGTCGACGGCCTCAGGGGTGTACAACACACCGGAGGGACTCTCCAACTCCAGGTCCAGGAAGCTGAACTCGCAGAGCCCACCCGAGGCCAACTGCGTGTAGCGGTTGCCCAGCCAGACAAAGTGCATGGCGGTGGCGCCGCCGGGTACGTGGAAGAGCCGCTCTACCGGAGGGGCCAGCAGGCCGACGTCCTGCGGCAGCTCAGCCAGATCTTCGAAGATCTGTACCCGACTGGTCAGGCCGTAATGCATGCGGGTGAGGTCGGACTTGAGTTCGTGCGGGTTGGGCTCATCTATATTGGCGGAGTCGGCTCCTCCGATCAGTGCTGTACCTGCCCCGGCGTCGGCAATGTCCTGGAGGTCGTCGCGATCCGCATCGCCGAAGGCCAGCGTGTGGACTCGGATGCCGTGCTCGAGCCAGGCGGTCGACGCGGCGTCAACAGGGTCGCAACCGGTATTGTCCTTACCGTCTGAGAAGAGGCGGATGTTCTGGTTCCCGCCGTTGCCCTGCGTAGTGATGGCCTGGGTGGCCTCCTGAATAGCCAGGCAGATGTCGGTCGATCCCGACGGATCAATTTCCAGGCTGGTCTCTTCTCCGCCGAACGGTCCGTAGGGAATTGGCCAGGGATCGGCCACCTCGTCGTTGAACTGTACTACCCCGGAGTATTCTCCGGGCACGGTCTTGTTGTAGAAGAGCAACGCCGCGTCCGATGCCAGGCGTATGGCCTCCGTGCCGTGCTGGTCGGCGTAGGCCATGCTTCCGGAGCTGTCCAGCAGCAGTACGGCATCATTTATCACGTTTTCTGGATCGAGGAAGTGGCAGGTCACCAGTTCCGGGGGATCGGTCGGGGGCAGGTAGGATCCCTCTTGGTGGGAGAGGTCAGACTGAGTGCTGACGGCCTCCGCCCAGCAGCTATAGCTCTCCCCTGCGGGGTTGTGAAAGTCGGGCCAGTCCTCGTTGGTGAACAGGTGGTTGGAACCATCACACCAGTGGCCGACATAGCGATCCGCCATAGCGCAGGTGTTGTCCCCCTCGTCGACGCAGATGCTGGCCCCCCGGAGAACGTCGTCCTCGTCGTAGTAGTCAACATACTCGTCGTCCAGCCCGTAGATGGTGTGGCCCAGTTCGTGGGCCAGGATGAAGCCCAGGTTCTCTGCCGGCTGGATGAAGCCGTCGAAGACCTCGTCGTACATAGATACGCGGCCCTTGCCCGGGTCGCAGTAAAACGCCCAGTAGGCCACCGCCCGTCCGTCCTCCCGATTCCAAACCACGTCGGAGCAACTGCTGTTCTCCTGCCCGCCGGGGTCTACCAGGAAGGTCACCTCGCCCAGCCAGTGCTGCCGGTTGGTGTGCTGCCAGAGGAAGCGATTGCAGGCCTGCATGACCGTGCAGTAGAAGAGCTGTTGGGCCGCGTCGGGCAAAGGGCCGTCTGACTCGAAGAAGGCGACGGTGATACTCATCCGCCCGTTCTCGTCGATCTCGTAGGCCCGTACTATTGCGGGCAGGAGGACAAGGCATGACACCAAGACCGCAATCAAGAATTCTGAGCGCTTCATGAGCCCATCCTCCTTCAGGACTTGTCGTATTCTCGAGCCAGTCCGACGTGCGTGAGGGCGCCCGCCACCCTCGGCCTATTATAGCGCTGACCTGGGCGAAGTCCGGGTCTATTCTCCGGGACGCGACCCACTCCCGCCCGGCGCACTGCCGAACTGCCGCACACCGCGACCAAGCGGCAGGACGGGGAAACATTCCCGACACATGCACAAACGCCTGCCGCGCTGGCAGGGCTTAACCAGAAAGGCGGCGCCTCAAATCCGGTGACAGGAACCGACGAGCGGACGATGCGGGAGTAGCCTTGGCCGACGAAGAGAGTGCTTACCCCAGGAACTGCAAAGAGCAGGCAAGCAGCCCGGCCAAACCCACAGCGCTATCAATCAGGTCACGATCTGCATGCGGCGGCTGACCGCACTGGCAGCGCAATAAGGCAGGTTCAATCACAGGGGGCAAACTGATATACTCAGGCAGAAAGAAGCTCGCTGTGCCACGCTTATGGGACCACGCAGTCCCCGACGAGGCCGGCAACATCAGGAGGGGTCGTGACCGGTAATAACGCAACGCCATCACCAACCAGCCAATCCATCACCGATGCAGGGGTAGCGACGCTCGACTGCGGGTATTGCCTTGTCGCAGCTTGCCTGTTGTTCGCACTCGCCTCAGGGTTGGCCAGGGCGCAAACCAGCCAGCAGCAGATCGACGACATCTTCGACGGTCTACCAGGCAGTCATACGCTCAGTGGCCGTATTGAGAGTGAAGACGGCAGTACCGTGTACTACACACGGAATGCCTTCACGACCAAGAAGCCGGCTTCGGTCACCAAAGCGTTCGTAGTTGGCGCCAGTCTGGGGCTGCTGGGGGCGGACCATCAGTTCGTCACCAGAGCTTACCGCAACGGGGAGATCGAGGACAACGGAAACCTCAACGGTGATCTTATCCTGCTGGGCAACCACGACTTCACCTGGTCTACTGATTACTACCCCGGCAACGCCCGATTCGCACTCGACCGACTGGCGGAGCGTCTCTACGACCTGGGCCTGCGCAGCGTATCCGGCACGGTCCGGGGATACGGCTACCTTATGTACGACGAAGTCCCGTCGAACGCCTCGGCCGCTGTCGCGTTTCGCGACGCCCTTTTAGATGCCGGTATCACGGCCGGCGGCACCGCCGCCTTCAGCAGTTTCAACCCTCCAGGCGTCCCGCTGGCGGAATGGCGCTCGATGCCACTCTCGCAGGCCTGCCGAGATCTCCTGAAGGTGAGTGACAACGACGACGCCCAGGCGCTACTGCGTCACCTGGCGTATGAGCTGTTTGGCGTCAGCTCGGACTCCGTGGGCGAAGACACTATCCAGAACTGGCTGGAGTCAGAGGGCGTGGCAATGACCGGCAGCGTGTTCTTGGAAGGCGCGGGCCTCTCGCACTCCAATCGCGTTTCCGCGATCCAGGCTGTCGGGCTGACACGTACCATGCTGCACTCATCGGCCGGCTGGTACTTCGCCTCCATGCTGCCAATTGGTGGTGTCGACGGAACGCTTGGCAGCCGCTACACGAGCGGGCCCGCCTACGGTCGTGTTCACGCCAAGACCGGCACGCTCACAGGAGTGATCACCTTATCCGGCTACATCGTGAACCCGGTGGACAACCGCCGATACCTCTTCGCCTTCCTGATGAATGACATCAGTGGTTTCAGCAGTTCGACAGCCCGCGCAACGATAGACCAGGCGGTCGCAGTGATGGCCGGCAACGTGGACGGCCTGACAGGGTCAGTGCCCACCGCCGCTACGCTAAGAAGCGTGGTCGGTGACACCGCGACGGGATCTGCGCTGGTCAGTTGGACTCCTTCCGCCGGCGCCAGCAGCTACAATCTCTACCGCAGCACGACCGGCTCGACCTGGACTCTGGCGATGAACACCGCGGCCACCTCAGCAACCGTCGCCGACCTGCTAAACGGAGAGGCAAGTTACTTCATGGTTCGGGCTGCCAATGCTCACGGCGAAAGCAAGCCGTCGGACGCCTACGGCGTGCAGCTTGCCAATACGCCCTATCGCGCTCTGGTGGTGGACGGCAACGATAGGTGGGAGGGTGGCGTACCGGAGAACAGGGAGGAACTGAGTCACGAGTTCGGCGTCGCGCTCGGCGAAGCGATAACGCCCACCGTAGGGTTCGACACCTGCGCCAACGAAGAAGTCGCCGATGGCGACACTGTCTTGCAGGATTACGGCGCCGTGCTGTGGTTCACCGGCGAGGAATCGACCGTTGACGAGTCCTTCTCCGCTGCCGAGCAGGACCGAGTGCAGGGTTTTCTCGACACCGGCGGCAGTTTCTTCGTTTCCGGGGCTGAGATTGGCTGGGATCTCGATCACCTGGGCAGTGCCGCCGACCGGGCATTCTACCACGACTACCTTAAGGCCGCTTACGTTGCGGACGATGCCGGAACCGAGCAGTTTGTCCACACCGGCGGCATCTTGAACCCACAGCCAGGGGCGATTGGCGACTTTCACGCCACGTGGATGGCGGTTTCCTACCCGGACGTCATTGCGCCTCAGGGTGGCGCAGCAGCCAATCTTTCGTACCTCTCCGACCAGGGCAGCGATGCGGGAGTGGCCGGCATAGAGTTCGACGGTCCGTTTCGCGTGGTCTACCTGGGCTTTCCCTTTGAGGCCATTGCTCACCTGCCCGAGCGGCAAACCGTAATGAACCGCATACTGGAGTTCTTTTTCGATACCCACGTCCCCGATGACGTTCTGCTCGAAGCGCGCGATCTGAGCGGCGCCGTGCTCGGCCCACCAATTCTGCAGGAAGTCGGCACGTGGCTGAACAGCACGGCCAAGAGCCAGGTTCATGAACTGAGCGGAACAGGCAGTCGTTTTATCGAGTACACCCTCCCCAACCCCGGAACCGATCATGTGGTCGTCACGCCTGACTTCCCCGTTACTGGTCGCTACGAGGTCTTCGTCACCTGGGGACAAGGCGCCAACTGTTACGACGCCGGGTACACCGTACGCCATGCCGAGGGGGAAGAGTCGCTGCTGCTGGACCAGATCCCACGGGGAACACCAGGGGAGAACGCGCACACCTGGGTCTCGCTCGGCGAATACCCTTTTAACGCCGGCCACAACAGCGCGACAGGGTCAGTTGAGCTAAACGAAGCAACTGTTTCCGGCCGCCCCAGTACATCCTGGAACCAGAGGGTCTACTTTGACGCCTTGAAGTTGGAGCTTCGCGAGCAGGACCCCTTGGTCCCCGGCGACTTTGACTCCGACGGCGACGTGGATCTCGCGGACTACAACGCCTTCTGGAGTTGTCTGGCCGGGCCTGACCTGACTGCCCCGCCGCCGGGCTGTCACCCGACCGATTTCACCAATACCGATCTCAACGCGGATGGCGACGTTGACCTGGGTGACTTCGCTTCATTCCAGGGCACTTTCACTGGAAGCGGTAGCTGACCTACAGAAAGGCACGGACCACTCACTGCCACCCGGCTCGCGTGGCACCGACTTAGTGGGCCGGGGCTGTCCCGCCTGCAGGCGAAGGTGACACCGGGCAGGAGCGATTCTCTGACGATCATGCTTCGTGCCCTTCGAACTGATGACTTGTTTTCGCGTAGAAACCGTCGTACTCCGTCAGGTTCAGGTCGAAGTATCGGAATTGAACGATCCCACCTCTGTAGACCATGGCGCTGAGTAGCCAGCCCTCGCCGTGGCCATAGCCGAACGTCAGGTTGGAATGGATCGCGGGTTGCATCCAGAACACTATCCTCGGAGCAATCCAGATAGCCGTTGTGGTAAGCAACCCGACGACTCAGAAGCACGCCCAACTCTTCGACAGTACGCTCCAGACGAGTTCGCTCATGACGCTGGCTCGACTGCTCGGCCTCCCCAGCCGGTTCAAGCCAACCGAGTCTGGCTTGTCATAAGTTGTAACGGTCCGGCGAGCGCGGTCGCATGAGCCAGCAAAGTCGTAGTGAGCGCCCGCGGCGCTCGCGTGGCTTCTTCCGAACTACCTCGTGATGCGGGTCGAGCGTCGCCCGCTACTGAATGTAATCACTGGGTGGAGCGTATACCCGGGAAGGGCTATACTTCGCGGACTATGATTCGTGTACACGATCTAAAGAAGTCCTTCGGTGACATCGTTGCCGTTGACGGTGTGTCGCTTGACATCCGAGCCGGGGAGACTTTCGGCCTGCTGGGGCCGAACGGTGCCGGCAAGACGACCACGATCAACATGCTGGTCGGCGTGCTGCGTCCGGACGCGGGCCGGGTCGAGATTGGCGGCCAGCCCGACCCCACGCGGGCGGCCGTGCGGCGGAAGATGGGGATCGCACCGCAGGCGCTGTCGCTCTACGACGAACTCACCGGCCGGGAGAACCTGGCCCTGTTCGGCAGGCTCTACGGGCTCAGTGGCCGCGATCTGAAAGTGCATGTCGAACGGGCACTCGAGTTCGCTGGCCTGGTAGACCGCGGCAAACACCGTGTGAAGACCTATTCCGGCGGAATGAAGCGACGTCTGAACCTGGCAACGGCACTGATGCACGATCCGCCAGTGCTGCTGTGCGACGAGCCCACAGTAGGCGTCGACCCCCAGTCGCGAAACCAGATTTTCGAGAACATCGAACGGCTGCGTGGCGACGGCCGGACGATTCTCTACACCACGCACTACATGGAGGAGGCCCAGCGCTTGTGTGACCGGGTGGCCATCATGGACCACGGGCGGGTGCTGGCACTAGATACCATCGACAACCTCATCGCCGCCCATGGCGGTAAGTCGGTCGTGACCGCAGAGCTGGAGCAGCCGCCGGCCGATCCGGATCTCGTTGGCGTCGTGCTTGACGGCACCTCGCTGCGAGTTGACACGGCCCAGCCGCTGGAGGAGGTCGGGCGGCTGGCGGCGGCGGGCCTGAAGTTCGCGACACTGCACGTCGATCGGCCCGACCTGGAGACGGTGTTTCTCGCCTTGACCGGCAGGAGGCTGCGTGACTGATGCGAAGCGTTCTGAGCCTGGCATTGAAGGACCTGCGGCTGCTCTCACGCGACTGGATGGCGCTGTTCTTTATCATCGCCTTTCCGGTGATCATGGGCGTGTTCTTCGGCCTGATCGGGATGGGGTTCAGTTCCGGGTCGCCGTCCAGCGCGATTCCCATCGGCGTCGTCGACCTGGACGGCTCCGAAATCTCCCGCCGGTTTGTAGAGAACCTGTCTGCCAACGACGCCATCGAGGTGCGCCTGGCTGATGCGCAGGAGTCTCGCCGTCTGGTTCTGAAGGGGGACCTGGTTGCGTACGTGGAGATCCCCGCCGGCTGGGGCGAGACTGCGGGCCTGTTCTGGATGGAGAGCCTGCCGCTGAAGCTGGGCGCCGACCCGTCCCGCAGCGCGGAGGCCAGCATGGTCGGCGGCTACCTGATGCAGGCCGTTGGCGAGTTGGTGCAGCACCGTTTCACCGACACCTCCGCCATGCGCGAGCAAGTGCGACAACTCGCGGAAGACGCGCGTTCGGATGAAACGATGGCGCCGGCAGAGCGTGCCATTGTAGCTGCGTTTATGGGCACGCTTGACACCTTTCTCGGCTCGCTGGGACAGTTCACCGAGCAGATGGACGCGCGAGGTTCCGACTCACCATCCTCCGGCAGCGGACCGCGGATGGAGTTGGCCAAAATTGAGCGTGTAGACGTAACCGTTCCCGCGGATGCGCAGGACAAGCTGGTGTCGAAGCTGAAATCGCCATGGGACATCAGCTTCCCGGCGGCGATCATGTGGGGCGTGATGGGCACGGTGGCCGGCTTCGCGGTTCTGCTGGTGCGCGAGAGAACGGAAGGGACCATGCTGCGGCTGCAGGTTGCCCCTATCACGCGCACCCACGTCCTGGGCGGCAAGGCGCTGGCCTGCTTCCTGTCGGTGGCGGGCGTGATCACGTTCATGATGATCCTGGGCAGGTTCCTGGGCATTCAACTGGCCCGCCCGGATCTGCTGGTGCCCGCCATGTTCTGTATCGCCGTCTGCTTCGTGGGGCTGATGATGTTGATGGCCGTCATTGGCAAGACCGAAGCCGCCGTTGGCGGGGCCGGCTGGGCGATCATCGTGGTCATGTGCATGTTCGGCGGAGGCATGGTGCCGCTGGCCTTTATGCCGCGTTTCATGCAGTCCATGAGCCACTTCAGCCCGGTCAAATGGGGGGTGCTGGCCTTGGAAGGCGCGGTCTGGCGAGGATTCACGACATCCGACATGCTGGGGCCGTGCGGTGTGCTGCTCGGCATCGGCGTAGCTGCGTTCGCAACCGGGGCGATCATCTTCTCGCGGCAGGACGGCTGAACGCGGCCACGCGGAGCATCACACTCGCCCCCGCCGCGTCGGGCAGTACGCGCAACATGCATGTCTCGGCTACGGGTCTGACGATCGCTCCCTATCTACGTCTATCGCCCGGTGAGACGGTTCGACTGCGAACCACAGCCGCACCTCACCGCGCTGGTCACCCGAGACCAGGAGGTCGCCATCGTGGCTGAAGGCAAGCGACGTCACTGGCGCGTGATGTCCCCGCAGAACTAGCACCACGTGGCCTGTCTTCACGTCCCACAGCGTGATGGTGTGATCCTGACCGGCACACGCCAACCGAAGACCGTCCGGGGCGAAAGCGACCCGGTTGACCTGATCGCTATGATCCAGCGTCATGAGCGGTTCGCCGGTATCGACCCGCCACAGCCTCACTGACCGGTCGCTGGATCCGGACGCGATAATCGGCTCGTTGGGGTGGAAGGCCACTCCATACACCGATTCGGCATGTCCTTGCAGGAGGTGTTGGCGCTGGCCGCTCTCAACGCTCCAGAGCCGGACCTTGCCATCGGCGCTGGCCGAGATAAGCCATTTCTGGTCGGGGCTGAAGGCGACGTTGTGAACGAAGCCGTCATGTTCATTCGCCGAAAGGTGCCGTTCTTCCCCGGTGCGCAGACTCCAAAGTCTGGCGGTCGTGCCATTGGCAGACGCTATCATCTCGCCGTCTGAACTCAAGTCGATTCTGCCGATCGGGCGCTCGCCTTCCCGATGTACACTGAAGCCCGCGCCCTTCTCTCGAAGCCCCGCCGCGTGCCAGATGTGAACCTGGCCGTCCAACGTACTGGTGACCAGCCTCTTGCCCTGCGGCAAGAACTCGACGCTCCTGACTTCCACGCCGTGGTCGAGAGTCTCTTCTTCCTCAAACGTGGACAGGTTCCAGAGCTTGACTGTGCCGTCCGTGCTGGCCGTCGCCAGGATCGAACCATCTGGACTGATGGCGACATCCTGGATCGTGGAGTAATCGTGCCCGACGTGCCCGCGTAGAGTGGGGACTCGTTCCGTGCGGGACATGTCCCAGAGCCTGAGTGTACCGTCACTTGACCCGCTCACCAGGTGGCTGCCGTCAAGACAGAATCCCAGCGACGTCACGTGGCCGGTATGGCCCACCAGCAGGGCCACCTCGCGCCCCGCTGCAACGTTCCACAGCCTGATGGTTCTGTCGGCCGAAGCCGACGCCAACAGTCGGTCGTCAGGGCTGAATGCCACAGAGAGAACCTCTTGAGAGTGGCCGGTGCAAGTGTGAAACTTCTGGCCGGTGTTCAGGTCCCACACGTCCAGGACGCCCGCCCGGCAGCCAGTTGCCAGGCGGTCTCCGGCGTTGGAGAGCGCGACCGACAGGACCGCGCCGGTGCGACTCTTTCCGCACCTGATGGAATCACGGATTTCCAGTCCGGTTGTA
>JANQGB010000860.1 GCA_028277545.1 Phycisphaerae bacterium
AAGCGCCGTGCTGACCGCCGGGTTGCCAGGAGTGTCACTAGAGCGGCACATAGAAGAGGCCCCGGGGCGGTCACCGCGCGAGCAGTTGCGCCGACTGGCATCCTTCGTGGCCCGGTTTCATGGGGCGGGCTACGTGCACCGCGATCTCTACCTGTGCCACGTCTTCTTCGACCGGAGTGACGCGGGTACGCCGTTCCGCCTGATCGACCTGGCCCGGGTTATGAAGCCGCGCTGGCGCCGGCGCCGGTGGATCGTCAAGGACCTGGCCTCGCTGAATTACTCGACGCCGGCGTCGGTCGCGACGGCCAGTGATCGGGTGCGGTTTCTCAAGACGTACCTGGGTGTCAGCAGGCTCGGCCCGGGAGAGCGCCGACTGGCTAGGCAAATCCAGCGTAAAACGCAGCAGATCGCCCGCCACGACGCCCGGATCAAGGCCTCGGCGAGGGGTGCCTCGTGAAGGTGGCCCTGGTGATTGAACGCGTGGAGGTGTCGCGCGGCGGGGCGGAGACATCCACGCGACAGTTCATCGGACATCTGCTGCGGATGGGCCTTCAGGTGGAGTTGTTTACGCTCTCCTCTCCCGACGGCGCCCCCGAGGTTAAGGTACATACCGTACCTGCGGCCGGGATGACCAGGGCCCGGCGCAGCGAGTCGTTTCTTCGCGAGACCGCCCGTCTGCTGGGTGACCAATCCTTTGACGTGGTGCATGCGATGTCGCCATGCATGCAGGCAGACGTCTACGAGCCGCGCGGTGGCACGATTGTGGAGACCACCGCCCGGAACCTGGCCCTGCGGTCGTCTGAGGCCGGTCGATCCCTGCGGCAACTGACCATGCGCTTCAATCGTCGCCGCCGAGTGATGCTGAACCGCGAGCGGGAGCTGCTGACGCGCAAACCGCCGCCCGTGGTGGTTGCGTTGTCCGACTACGTGATTCGGCAGTTGCGCGAGCACTACGACTTTCCGAAGTCGCAGATTCGCAAGATCTTCAACGGTGTGGACCCGGACAATGCCGACCCGGCGCAGCGTCAGCGCGATCGGACGGCTATCCGGGCGCGCCACGGGATCGGCCCTGACGACCTGTTGGTGTTGTTGGTGGCACACAACTTCAAGCTGAAAGGCGTGGCCCGGTGGATTGACGCGGCTGCGCTATTGGCCGGCGAGGGGGAGGTCAAGTTTCGGTCATTGGTGGTCGGCAAGGGCAGGGCAGGCCCGTACCAGCGAAGGGCAGAGTCGGCCGGCGTCGCCGATCGCGTACGATTCGCCGGCCCTACGGATCAGGTGGCCGCGTTCTATCACGCCGCGGATCTGCTGGTCCATCCTACCTACTACGATCCGTGCAGCCGCGTGGTACTGGAAGCGCTGGCTTCGGGGCTGCCCGTGGTGACCACGCGTTTTGACGGGGCGGCTGAGGCCGTCGACGACGGAGTTAGCGGCTACGTGCTTGAATCGCCGGAGGATGTGGCGGCTCTGGCAGACCGGGTACGACTGCTGGCCGAGGTCCCGCGTCGCCGGGAGATGGGTGCCCGAGCATCTGAGGCGGGGGAGCAAGCCAGCATGGAGAAGCACGCGGAGCAGATGGGAGAGCTGTACCAAGAGGTGGTGCGGCGGAGAACGACGGTATGAGCGTGTTCGCGACGGTGAGCTTGCTGATTATCGGAGCCTACCTCATCGGTGGGATTCCGTTCGGGCTGTTGGCAGGCCGCCTGCGAGGGATAGATATCCGGACGGTCGGCAGCAGGAACATCGGGGCGACCAACGTGGGGCGCACGCTGGGGCGACCGTACGGCATAGCGGTGTTCGCGCTGGACGTCCTGAAAGGGCTGGCGGCGACGCTGGTGGCCGGGCAGATTCTGGTGGGGCTGGCGGCAGCGGCAGACCTGTCGGAGCCGACACGCTACCTGTTCTGGCTGGCTGTTGGGATGGCCGCCGTCCTGGGACACAATTATCCAGTGTATCTTGGTTTCCGCGGTGGCAAAGGCGTGTCAACGTCGCTCGGAGTGGCTCTCGGCGTATATCCGGAACTGACTTTTACAGCGCTGGTGGCCTTTGCCGTTTGGATCCTGGTGGTGGCGGTGAGCCGCTATGTATCACTGGGGTCGATCGTGGCCGGCGTCTCCTTTCCAGTTATCTTCGTGGTCCTGTCTGCCCGCCGGGGGCAAAGCGTGCTGACCGACGCCTGGCCGCTGTTGGCGTTCTCACTGCTTCTGGCGCTACTGGTTCTCATCCGCCACCGGGCCAACCTGGGACGCTTGGCCGCCGGCACCGAATCGAAGGTGGGCAGGGGCAAGGACCGTCCACCTTCCGGAGATTAGTTGCATCTGGGTAGCTTCGGCAGCATGGCCTGGGGACAGTCAAGGCTCGATCCCGTCTTTTTTTCGTGAACGGCGCGAATTTGTCGTGATTTATCTTGTCTCGGGTGTTTACCCCAAGTATCCATATTCGTTTCGCCCGTCGGGGTTGGGCGTAGAAGTTGCCCTGAGCGGGCCGCTATAATGATATGGCAGCGCAGAGAGGCGTAGCGGCCAAGCTATGGACAGTATGAGCACAGATACACTTCGCGTCTTGTGGCTTCGCGGTACCGGGCCCTTAGCTGTTGATGTAACCGAGGTTTTGGGTGAGCACGGGCGCGTCGAGTGCGTCGACTCGCTGGAGGAAGCAGTCCGCGCTTTGCGGCGCGAGTTCTTCGATATGGTCGTCACCGGCGGCGAAGATTTTCGTCCGCTGGCTCGGCTGCAGATCGCCCCGGAAGCGGGGGTGATCCTGGAGACCTCGCCGCAAGGCGTCTGCATCGTGGGCAAGGGCGGCGACCTGGTCTGGGCCAACCCAAAGATGCTGAGTTTCTCTGACGAGTTACGCGATCAGGTCAGCAAACTATGTGGTGAGACGTTCTCCTGGGCGACCGGGGCCGGCCAGGGCGCCCGCCAGGCCCGGGGCCGCCGCTTCACGGTGACCACCAGCAACGGCAAGTTCTTCGAGATCACGGCCACGCCGGTGATCGACCTTAACAAGCAGGTCACCCAGGTGGCGGCCGTGGTGTGGGACGCGACCAAGGCCATGCGTCTCCAGGCGCGGATTGATGCCATTGACAACGCCGGCCGCGAACTGGTCCGCCTGGATGCCGAGCAGATTACCCGGCTGGACGCTCACGAGCGGCTGGCGCTGCTCGAACAGAAGATCCTGCGCTTCATTCACGACCTGATGCACATTGACAACTTTGCCGTGCGGGTTCTGGATAAGAAGACTAACAAGTTGGAGTTGGTGCTCTCGGCCGGCTTGTCGGACGAGGCTCAGAATCTCGACCTCTACGCTTCAGCAGACGGCAACGGGATTTGCGGCTACGTGGCCCAGCACGGGCGCAGCTATATCTGCCCCAGCGCGACCGACGATCCGCGATACCTGCCCGGACTGGACGATGCGGCCAGTTCGTTGACCGTGCCGCTCCGGCTGCACGACCAGGTGATCGGCATCTTCAACGTCGAGAGCGACAGATCGGCGGCCTTCGGTGAGGACGACCGCCAGATTCTGGAGATCTTCGCCCGCTACGTGGCCATGAGCCTGCACATCCTCGAACTGCTGGTGACCGAGCGGTCCACCACTACGGGCAAGCTGGGCAGCGACGTTATGGCGGAGATCACCGCCCCCTTGAACGACATTCTGACTGAGGTTGGCAGCCTGATCGAAGATTACATCGGGCACGACGATCTGCGCCACCGGCTCAACAAGATCAGCAACAACGCGGTCGAGATTCGCGACTCGATCAAGCAGGTCACTACACCGCAGCGCGGCGTGGTCGGCCGGCGGCACAACCGGGGCGCCATGCGGGCCGACCCGGTGCTAAAAGATAAGCGCGTGCTGATCGTCGACGACGAAGAGGTTATCCGTGAGACCGTCCGTGACGTGCTGGCCAGCTACGGGTGCGAGGTCACCGTGGCGCCCGACGGGAGTGACGCCATCGAACTGTTGAAGGTGGAGGCCTACCACCTGGTGCTCAGTGACATCAAGATGCCCGGAGCCAGCGGATACGAGGTCTTCTCCGCCTCAAAGGACGCCGATCCGGAGAGGCCGGTTATCCTGATGACGGGGTTCGGGTACGACCCCAACCACTCCATCGTTCGAGCCCGGCGCGAGGGCCTGGCGGCCGTGCTCTTCAAGCCCTTCAAGGTGGATCAGTTGCTGGGCGAGATTCGCAACGCCCTGCGCAGCGCCGCCACCGGCGCCGGCAGCCCCTGACCCCGGCTCACGCTACCACCAGCCAACCGCAACTGTAACAACTTCTGTTCAGGCTATGGGATTCCGACAGGGCTCGCGGACGGCTTGCGTCTGTTTGGGGGCGGTGCTAATTTTTTCGGCTTGACCCGGCTCGCTGGCGTGTGCGGCGGCGGGTGGGGGCGTGTCGGAGATCGATGTGTGGCCGGCCACAGGCCGGCGGCTGCCTTCCGGCGTAGCTGGTCCGGGAGATTCAGGATCCAGGGAGGAAACTAACGTTGACCACCGAGACAGACGTGCAACAGGTAGGGGCCGCGGCCCAGGCGGCGGCGGAACCGTTCCGTCGGTTGCTCGATGAGATCCACCGGGTGATAGTCGGGCAGGACGACCTGCTGGACAAGATGCTGATCGGCCTGTTGGCCAATGGGCATATCCTCATCGAGGGTGTACCCGGGCTGGCCAAGACGATGGCGGTCGCATCCCTGGCGGGCGGCATAGAAGCGGCCTTCCAGCGTATTCAGTTCACACCCGACCTGCTGCCGGCGGACCTCATTGGCACGCTGGTCTACCGGCCTGGCGAGGCGGACTTCGTGGTCAAGAAGGGCCCCATCTTTTCGAACATCATCCTGGCCGACGAGATCAACCGGGCCCCGGCCAAGGTGCAGAGTGCCTTGCTGGAGGCCATGCAGGAACGTCAGGTCACCATCGGGCAGGACACGTTCAAGATGGATGAACCCTTCCTGGTGTTGGCCACGCAGAACCCCATAGAGCAGGAGGGGACCTATCCGTTGCCCGAAGCCCAGGTCGACCGCTTCATGCTCAAGCTGGTGGTCAGTTACCCCACGCGAGAGCAGGAACGTGAGATTCTCGAGCGGATGTCGGCCACCAGCCCTGACACGCGCGTCAACGCGGTCATGAAGCCGGCCGACATAGAGGCCGCCCGCCGCGTGATCGACCAGGTCTACGTCGATGACAAAGTCAAGAGCTACGTCGTTGAGCTGACCCAGGCCACCCGGAATCCTGAGGAATTCAACCTGCCGCTGACCGGGTTAATCCAGTACGGCGCCTCCCCGCGGGCCACGATCTACCTGACCCTCGGAGCCAAGGCCCGGGCTTTCCTGGACGGCCG
>JANQGB010000936.1 GCA_028277545.1 Phycisphaerae bacterium
CTTGCTGATATAAGCCTGAAAAGCAGTCACAGGCTGGCCCACTGATGCGCGGGGCACCGTGAGTCCACCAAGCAGTGTCCATAACACTACGATAGCAAGTTGTCTGGTTCGGTAAGACATGCTGGCGTTCCGAGGGCTCACGACCCATGCGCGTAAGACGCACAAGGTGCGGTGTGTGTGGGTTCACCTACTTTTAGTCGGAAGCGAAGATCCGAAATCTTTCAAACTTCCGGTAGACGATTCGGTGGCCCTCATGATGATTATAGACGCGACCCGTTTTCGCGTCTCCGGCCTCGGCTGATGGTTTTCCACGTTTGCACCGTCGGCAACACCACGCCCAAAGCGCGAAACTGAAAAATTGCCCAGCAGACGTTATATTATCGATTGCTGAAAGGTGTTGACGATGCAAGATTCCCTTCCTAAGCAAGTAGGTGCCCAATCGCTCAACCGTAGAGTAGCTTCCCTCGCCGGAAGCCGCCCAGGATGTTTAGAAACTATCTTCTCATTGCCGTTCGAGGCCTTCTTAAGCATAAGGGATACGCGCTGATCAACATCTTCGGATTAGCGCTTGGCTTCGCCTGTGCCATCATGATTTTCCTCTACACCTGGGATGAATGGCGGGTCGACCGCGATCATCCGGATGTAGAACGCACGTACCGGATTGTCGGTGAAGAGCAGAGCGAAGGCCGTGTTTCTTTTCAGACGGGGATTGTGGGGGGACTGGGCCCGGCGCTGGAACGCGATTTTCCGGAGGTCGAACGCGCGGTGCGGGTGATTAATCCACCGTATCTCTCTACCTGGGTGTATCACGAGGACCGAGGCTTTCAGCAACAGTTCGCTGTGGCTGACGCGGCCGTGCTGGAACTGTTCGACCTACCCCTCCTCGCCGGCGACCCTGTCACGGCGCTGGAGGAGCCTAATGGCGTCGTCATTACAGCAGCCACAGCGCAGCGGTATTTTGGAGAGGTTGATCCCCTCGGCAAGGTGTTGCGCGTGGAAGGCTTTTGGGGAGGCGATTATGTTGTGACAGGGGTCTTGCGCGATATCCCTGCACATTCGACGCTTCGTTTCGACATGCTTTCCGGCCATGTTGCGACGATGTTCGACGCGTGGCAGGTCAGCGACTGGCAACCGGTAAACATCTATTTGCGCCTGGCCGAGGGGGCGTCTCCCGCGAGGCTCGAACACAAGATTCCAGATTGGATCACGCGGTATGCAGAGGCTGATCTGGCCGATCGTATCACCTATCACCTTCAGCCCTTATCCCGCATTTACCTCCACTCGGCAGCGGAGTACGGTATCGCGGGTTATGGCGATGTCAACACGATCCGGCTGCTCGCCCTGATCGGTGGCTTTCTCCTGTTGATCGCCGGCATCAACTTCATGAATCTGGCCACGGCACGCGCGACACAGCGGGCCAAAGAAGTGGGCGTGCGAAAGGTGGTCGGTGCCTCCCGGCGGCAACTGATGGGGCAGTTTCTCGGTGAGGCGGTGCTGTTGTCATCGCTGGCGCTACTCCTGGCCCTATGCATCGTGCAGTTGATCTTGCCCACGGTGAACGGGTTCACAGGTAAAACGATGATCCTGACCGGCAGCAACACGGTCGTGATGACGGTAGGCTTTGTCGGAGGAGCTCTGCTTGTCGGTCTCCTGGCGGGTGCCTATCCGGCCTTCGTGCTTTCGGCTTTCCGGCCCGCGTCGGTCTTAAAGGGTACCCTGACAGGCGGCCTCCGGGGCGCACGGATGCGCAAGATGCTCG